>NZ_PKFA01000054.1:0-24349 GCF_002919275.1 Thermocrispum sp.
CAATCGACGCGGTGTTCGTCACTTTGGTGTCAACGCAGAGACGAATCGCGTCACCAATGGTGAGTATGGTGCGCCGCGCCGTGACACGAACGAGCGAACCGGGCGAGGGCGCTTCGCGGTGGCCACGAGGGCCGGGTGACCTCGGTGTTCCGCGGGACGCCCGCCGAGCGGCGCTGAGCCTTGCGGGGCGACGGCCGACGGGCGCCGCGTCGCGATTCGACGCCAAGTACCAGGCTTTCCAGGCGGCAACCGCGGGGCTCGACGAGCTCACGAATGTGCCGCGCGGGGCTATGGCCGGTGACAAGATCACCGCATCGGCGCAGGAGATCGTGAATTGTTCCCGATGCGACCTGCCAATTGACCGAGCGAGAAAGGATCGGACGCCGCGGCGCGGGTCAAGAACGGACCAGCCGCGCGATCGCAGCGCTGGCCTCGGCCACTTTCGCGTCCGCGTCCGCGCCGCCGTTGGCGATCGCGCCGGCCACGCAGTGCTTCAGGTGCTCGTCCAGCAGGCCGAGGGAGACCGCCTGCAGCGCCTTGGTGACCGCGGAGACCTGGGTCAGGATGTCGATGCAGTACTCGTCCTTCTCCACCATGCGGGCGATGCCCCGGACCTGACCCTCGATGCGCCGCAGCCGCTTCAGGTAGCGGTCTTTGTCCTCGGTGTATCCGTGCATGCGCCCAGGATACCCGGAGGGGGTATGAAAATCCGGTGCTCGCCGGGCGGCCGGTGAGCGTCCTGCCGGTTTCTTGACACCGTGTTCGGGCGCGTGTTTGACTCCCCGCGCGTCGAGAGGATTGACATGGCTCAGGGCACCGTGGCGTGGTTCAACTCGGAAAAGGGCTACGGATTCATCCAGCCCGATGACGGCGGTCGCGACGTGTTCGTGCATTTCACCGCGATTCAGGGCACCGGATTCCGCACCCTGGAGGAGAACCAGCGAGTCGAGTTCGAAATCGGCAACGGGGCGAAAGGGCCCCAGGCGACCAACGTACGGGTGCTCTAGCCGTCGGCGGACCGCGAGCCCGCGAACAGCCCGACTTCCCCGGTCGCGGCGGTGCTGGCGCTCGGCGAGCACGTCGGCCCCCGCGTTGTTGCCGACTTCCCCGGTCGTGGCGGTGCTGGTCCGCGCGCCGCTTTCCACCAAGCGGGGCGAACCTCGGCGAACATCCGGGCAACGGGTTTCCGACGACCAGCCCGAACCGCTACTGTGCGCGGCGTGTCTCAACCGCCGTTTCAGCGCCGTCGCCCTCCGGGGTACGGCAACCCGCAGCGCATGACCGACGAGCCGTACGGGCACGCACCACAGGCGGGCGGTGACTACTACTCACCGGCCCCGCACCAGGAGTACCAGCAGGCCCCGCACCGCGACGGCTACGCGGACCGGTATCGCCCGGAGCAGGCTCCGGCGTACCAGGCACCGGAACCCGGCCCCGGGCTGCGGCTGCCCGGACTCGGGCTGATCCTCGCCGTGGCCGGCGTCGCCGTGCACGCGATCAGCCTGTTCCTGCTGCCCTGGGTGACCACCGGCGACGGCGACCTCACCGCGCTTCAGGCGTGGGAGGCGATCGACCTCGGCGAGCCGAGCGGCTTCGGCGAGTGGTACCTGTTCCTGCTCACCTATCCACTGGCCGCGCTGAGCGTGGTCCTGACGCTGGCCGCGCTGTTCGAATCCGTCGCGATGAAGGTCGTCTGGGCAGGCCTGACCCTGCTCGGGCTCGCCTACCTGGCGGTGTGGCACGGTGCACGGCCGCTGTTCGGCCTCGTCGACGGCGACAGCGCCGAGCCGAGCCAGGTCGATCTGATCATCGGTGGGGTCGCGGTGGTGGCCATCGTCGTGGTGGCCTTCATGCTCAAGGTCGCGGTGTCGATGTTCCGCCGGGTGGCCGTCCTCGTCCTGCTGGTGGCCGGTGCCGTGCACGTCTACGCGGTGACCGACCTGACCGGGACCTCGGACTTCCTGTCGCTGGATCTCGGTGCGTTCGCTCCCGTGCTCGGCTACGGGCTGTGCGCCAGCTCGGTGCTGCTGCCCAAGCGGCTACCCGGCGTGTGAATCCCTCGCGAACTCCGCCCGCACCCCGAGCAGCCGGATCGGGCGGTCCCGCGGGAACTCCCGCAGCACGGCGAGCGCGGCTCGCTCCAGCTCGGCCGGGTCGCTGGTCGGCGTCGGCAGCTTCGCGCTCTTGGTGCGGGTGAAGAACGGTGCGAAGCGCACCTTGACGGCGATCCGCACCGCCGGGCGGCCCTCGGCCGCGACGTCCTCGCTGACCCGCCGGGCGAGCTCGGCGGTGGCCGCTTCGACGTCGGCCCACTCGGTCAGGTTCTGCTGGAAGGTGGTCTCCCGGCTCCGCGAACGTGCCATGTACGGCGTCGCGGCCACCTCGGTCTCGCCGCGGCCGTGCGCCAGGTGCCGGTACCACGGGCCCATCACCGGACCGAAACGCGCGGCCAGCATGTCGCGGTCGGCGGCGGCGAGCTGATCGACGGTGTGAATGCCCAGCGCGGCCAGCTTCGCCTTGGTCTTCGACCCGACGCCGTGCAACGCGTCCGTGGGCCGCTCGCCCATCACCGCGAACCAGTTCTCGGCGGTGAGCCGGAAGATCCCCGCGGGCTTGCCGAAATCGGTGGCGATCTTGGCCCGCAGCCGGTTGTCGCCGATGCCCACGGTGCAGTCCAGCTCGGTTTCCTCCCGCACCCGCTGCTGGATGCGCCGCGCGAACGTCTCCGGGTCGTCGGTGGTCACGCCGAGGAAAGCCTCGTCCCAGCCGAGCACCTCGACCGGCACGTCGAACGACCGGAGCACGTCCATGACCTGCTCGGAGACCGCGTTGTAGGTGTCCGGGTCGGTCGGCAGGAAGATCGCGTCCGGGCAGCGCTTGGCGGCGGTGCGCATGGGCATCCCGGAGCGGACCCCGAACGCGCGGGCCGGATAGGACGCCGTGGCCACGACCGCCCGCTCGGTGGGATCGCCCCGCCCGCCCACGATGACCGGTTTGCCGCGCAGCTCGGGCCGCCGCAGCATCTCGACCGCCGCGAGGAACTGGTCGAGGTCGACGTGCAGAACCCAGCGCATGACCCCAGTCTGCCCCGCTAGGTTGTCGGTGTGGATCAGCTGAGCGAGGTCGAGCGGGCCGAGGCGTGGTTCCGCAGGCGCGGCCTGCCCCTGGTGGTGCGCCGCCGGGACCGCGGCGTCGACCTGCTCCCGCGGGCCACCCCGTCCCTGGTGTTCTTCCTGCTGGTCGAGCCGATCCTGCAGATCCTCGCCTACGTCGTCGACCGGGTCGGCGCGCTGTGGCCGGGGGAGGGCCGGGAGTCGACCGGGTTCGCCCTGGTGGTGCTGGGCCTGACGGTCGGTGCGCTGGTGGTGCCGCCGCTGGGTGGCTGGCTGGTGTCCCGGTCGATGCGCCGCCTCGGCGACCGCGGGCAGATGCTCGTCGCCGTCGGGGTGCTGGCGGTGACCGTGGCGGTGCTGGTGGTCGAGCAGGTCACCGGCCTGCACGAGCAGCCGTTCTGGGTGTCCGCGACGGTGACCGCAAGCAGCGTGGCGTTGTTGCTGCTGCTGACCTACCTCGGCGCGGGCTCGATCCTGGCCTGGGCGGCCCGGGTCGCGGTCAAACAGGTCAACGCGGTCGGCACGCTCGCCTCCAAGGCGCTGCCGCTGCTGATGGTGGTCATCCTGCTGTCGTTCATCGCCGCCGAGGTGTGGCAGCTGGTCGATCCCCGCCACATGGACCGTGCCCGGCTGTGGGGAGTGGTGGGGTTCCTGGTGCTGCTCGGCGCGCTGTTCCTGCGCGCGGTGGTCTCCGACGAGATGCGGGAACTCGAGCGGCAGCAGGCGGCGGGCACCGTCGACGAGCTCCGCGAGCGCCTGGCCGGAACGCCGCTGGCCGCGCACGTGCGCGGCGACGTCGACATCGGCGCGTACCCGCTGTCCCGCTCCGAGCGATTCAACATCGCCCTGGTGTTCTTCCTGGCCCAGGCGGTGCAGGTGGTGTTCTTCTCCCTGCTGGTGTTCGGCTTCTTCGTGGTCTTCGGCACCATCGCGGTCACCGATCCGCTGATCGAGGCGTGGCTGACGCATCCGCCGGACCCGGCGGGTGGCAGGCTGTTCGGGCTGTCCATCCCGGTGCCCAACGAACTGATCCACGTGTCGATCTTCCTGGCGGCCTTCTCCGGCCTGTACTTCGCCGGGGCCGCGGCCACCGACCCGGTGTACCGGGACAAGTTCTTCGACCCGCTGGTGGCGGACATCCGGGTCAGCCTGGCAGCGCGCGCGGCCTACCTGGCTCGCTGGCCTGCCGAGCGCGGCTGAGCGGATCAGATCCGCACTTTGCCCGACGCGACGTCGCCGGGGTACTCGGGATAGAACTCCACGTAGGTTTCCCGGCTCGGCAGCACGTAGAGCGGATCGGACACTTTGCCGGCGTCGAAGCCCTCGTTGCGCAGCTCCACCTTGCGGCTTTTGAACGTGGACGTCTGCTGCACCTCGTCGATGATCCGGATGAACAACGGCACCGCGTACCCGGGCAGCCGTCGTACCAGGTGCGCGGCCACGCCCGCCGGGTCGAACTTGGCCCCGTCGACGAGTTTCACCGCGGCCATGCCCGCTTTGCCGTCGGTGCCCGGCACCGTCACCCCGTACACTACCGCCTGCTCGATGTCCGGGTGCTCGGTCAGCGCGGCTTCGACCTCGGTGGTGGCCACGTTCTCGCCCTTCCAGCGGAACGTGTCGCCCAGCCGGTCGGCGAACGCTACGTGGTTCCAGCCCTGCTTGCGCACCAGGTCGCCGGTGTTGAACCAGGCGTCGCCGGGCTTGAAGGCGTCCCGGATCACCTTCTGCTCGGTGGCGTCCGGGTCGGTGTAGCCGTCGAACGGCGAACGATGGGTGATCTTGGTCAGCAGCAGGCCGATCTCGCCGGTCTTGACCTTGCGCAGCCGCCCCGCCGGGGTGCGCACCGGCTGCTCGGTCACCGGGTCGTAGGCCACCACCGCGAACGGTAGCGGCGTGATGCCCGCCGTGCGGTCCAGGTTGAGGGCGTTGATGAACGCCAGGTTGCACTCGCTCGCGCCGTAGAACTCCGCGACCCGGCGGATCCCGAAGCGCCGGGTGAACTCGGTCCAGATCTCCGGTCGCAGGCCGTTGCCGACCACCACCCGCACCTGGTGCTCCCGTTCGGCCGGCTTCTCCGGCGCGTTCAGCAGGTACCGGCACAGCTCGCCGATGTAGACGAACGCCGTCGCTTCGGTGCGCACCACCTCGCTCCAGAACCGGCTGACCGAGAACGACCGGCCGAGCGCCAGCGTCGCCCCGGCGGACAGCACCGACGACAGCGACACCGTCAAGGCGTTGTTGTGATACAGCGGCAGGCAGCAGTACAGCGTGTCCGACGGCCGCAGCCGCACGCCGAGCCCGCCGATCCCGGTCATCGACTTCAGCCAGCGCAGGTGCGACATCGTGCTGGCCTTCGGCAGGCCGGTGGTGCCGGACGTGAAGATGTAGAACGCCTTGTCGGCGGCGCGCACCTGCGCGCACTGCGGCGGGTCGCTGTCGCGGGCGTACCTGGCCAGCTCGGCCAGGCTCGGATACTCGGCCAGCGTGTCCGACCGCACCTGGTCGTCCGGGAGCCGGAGCACCGTGCCGCGCAGGTCCTGCTTCGGCAGGCTGTGCAAGGCCTCGGCGCACTCGGTGCCGACGACGAGCACCCGGCTGTTCAGCAGCCGCTGGCTGTGGTTGAGCACCTCGCCGCGCTGGTGGTGGTTCAGCATGCCCGCGATGCCGCCGAGCTTGACCGTGGCCAGCGCGACCAGCAGGGTTTCCGGCCGGTTGGTGGCCAGGATGCCGACCACCTCGCCGTCGCCGACCCCGTGCGCGGACAGCACCGACGCGTACCGGTTGACCAGCTCGTTGGCGTCTCCGTAGGTCAGCTCGCGGACCGTGCCGTCCGGCTCGACGAAGCGCAGGAAGACCCGCTCCGGGTGCTTGTGCGCGGCGCGTTGGAACACCAGGCCGACCGAGGCGACGGTGCTCGGTTTCATGGTGAGCAGCCGGACCGCGCTGGATGCCATGCGCGGCGCGTCCGGGATCAGCGACGGCGCCGCCTTGAGCACGTCGAACAGGCGCACTCTGCGATCGCGCGGCATGCTCCCCTGCGCCGCAGTCGCGTCGATCGAAGCCATCCCGATCACCGCCTCCCTCGCTGCCCCAGCGGCGACCCTACTAGCCAGTAGGGTAGGTTGCGCAACCGAAAGGTGACATGGACAGCGCCTGATGTGGTTCGGCGCACCCTCTCCGTGCTCCGGGGACCGTCGGCGGCGGCTGCCGGATCGGGCCGCCAGGCCGTCGCCGTGGGCTACGCAGGGTCTCGGTCGCTGTCCTGCAGCGCCGCGGTGAGCATCCGGCCTGCCACCGCGCGAGGATCCGGGTCCGCTTCGATCAGTGCGTTCACCACCGCACCGTCGACCAGCGCGATGTAGCGCTCCAGCTCGTCCGGCGTCACCGGCCTGCCGGACCGGGCGAACACCTCCGACAGCAGCTCGCGCAGCTCCCTGCCCAGCTCACGCATGAGCGGCCGCAGGTAGGGGCGGCGGCCGGTGGCCACCAGCCGCTCGTAGCGCAGCAGCACATACTCCGCGTCGGCCTCGGGGGTCGGCTGCCGCGGCCCCAGCAGGTTGTCCAGCATCAGCTCGACGATGGTGGCCACGCCCCGCTGCCGGTTGGCCAGCTCGGCCAGCTTGCGCCAGCCACGTTCCAGCTCGCGCCGGGAATGGTGTTCCACCACCGCGGTCACCAGGTCGTCGAGCGAGGAGAAGTAGTACGTCGTCGAGGCCAGCGGCAAGCCGGCCCGCTCGGCGACCGCGCGGTGCCGCACCGCGTCGAAGCCGGCCTCCACCAGCAGCTGTGCACCGGCTTCCACCAACGCTGCCCGGCGGCGCTCGCCTTTCGGTGTGCTGCCCGTGGTCACGACTGCGTATTCTGCCTTTTTCCGGCCGGTCTGCTGGGCACGTCGATCACCGCCCTGGCCACGCCGCGGCGATTCCCTCGGCGATCTGGAGCAACCGGGATGCGTACGGCGGTTCGCTGCTGCCTTCCCCGCGCGACACCACGACGATCACCGACCCGTCGGCGGCCTCCGCGCTCGCGTCCGGGAGATCGTCCGCGTTGAGCTGGTCGACCGCGGCGGGTGAGGCGGCCAGCCGCGCAGAGACCCTGGCGACCGAAACGACGCCGCGCCGAGGGCCGTCGCTGACCCGGTAGGCGGCCGACGTCACGCCTGCGGGACAGGACAGGTCGCCGGGAATCGGCTCGGAGGAAGGGTCGACCGGAAGCTCGCCAGCGAGGGCAGTGGCGAGCTTCCGGTCGACCACTGCGCACCTTTCGGTGCGAGCGGCGTTCCCCTCGGGGGCGGAAAAGGTACCGCCCCCCTGCTTGGACGATGCCTCGCCCCCCGAGGGGAAGCCACCGTCTGAAGGACGTTCCGGCGCGCCGGAAGGTTGCTTGTTCGTCCGTACGCCCATCTGTGGTGCCTCGGCAGCTATGTCGCCGCCTGCGCCGCCGGAGTTACCGCCGCCGGACAGCGGCCCCACAGCGGCGAACAGGCCTCCGCCGACGAGCACCAACGCGGCCGCCGACGACGCCATGGCGATCCGCATCCGCTGGCGGGCCGCAGCGCGCCGGGACGCGGCTTGCACGTCGGCCAGCCCGAAGCTCGGCGGCGGGACCTCACCCGGCGCTTCCTGGAACAACCGCCGCAGGTCACGCTCGTCCATGAGCGTTCACCTCCGACCCCAGGGCGGCGCGCAGCGCGGCCAGCCCACGCGCCGCCTGGCTCTTGACGGTGCCCTCCGAACACTTCAACGCCTCCGCCGTGGCCGCCACGTCCAGCCCCTCGAAGTAGCGCAGCACCAGCACCGCGCGTTGCCGCGGCGGCACCTTGCGCAGTCCTTCCAGCAGCATCTCTCGCGTCACGACGGTGTCGTCCAGTCCTTTCTCCGGCTGTACGGCCCCCGGCGGTTCGGGCATGTCGTTCACGAAGCGCTCCCGCCGCCACGGGCGACGCGACTCGTCGATCACCGCCCGCACCAACGTCCGGCGGACGTAGGCGTCGAGCGCGCCCCGGTCACGCACCTTGCGCCACCGCCGATGCAACGCGACGAACGCGACCTGGGCCAGATCGTCGGCACGGTGCCAGTCACCACACAACAAGTACGCGGTGCGCCGCACGGCGTCGAGACGTCGTGCGAAGTACTCCGCGAACTCCTGCTCATCGCGCTGATCCACGCGCCGGACACTCCGCATCTGCACCAGGGACGGAATCGATGCCGCCTAGGGTTGCACGCCGGATGTGCGGTGAGTGCGAAACCCCGTTCACCCACCCCGGTTTCGCTGCTCCCGTCACGTGTGATGTGATCGAACCGTGACCTTCACGGCAGCAACACCGGTCGATCTGCGTTCGGACACGGTGACCCAGCCGGACGAGAAGATGCGCGCGGCGATGGCCACGGCGAAGGTCGGCGACAACGTGCTCGAGCACGACCCGACCATGCGTGAGCTGGAGGAACGGGCCGCGGAGCTGCTGGGCAAGCCGGCCGCACTGTGGATCCCGTCCGGCACCATGGCCAACCTGATCGCGCTGTCGCTGCACCTGCAGCGGGGCGACCGGTACCTGGCGCCGGAGGCGGCCCACGTGCTGACCGACGAGCTCGGGTCGGGGGCGTGGCTGGCCGGCGGCATGCCGCACCCGCTGCCCACCGACGCGGGCCCGGGCAGGCCGTCGGTGCAGACGCTGACCAAGGCGGTGGAAGGTGCCGCCGATCCGCCGCCGTACTACGCCCTGCGCACCCGGCTGCTGTGCCTGGAGAACACCCACACCAATGCCGGTGGCGCGGTCATGCCGCCGCACGAGCATGCGCAGCTGGTCGCGGTGGCGCAGGAGGCCGGGCTGGCCGTGCACCTGGACGGGGCCAGGCTGTGGAACGCCGCGGTCGCGCTCGGGGTGCCACCCGCGGCACTCACCGTGGGCACGGACACCGTGACGGCGTGCCTGTCCAAGGGCCTCGGCGCTCCGGTCGGTTCGGTGGTCGCCGGTTCGGAGGAGTTCGTGGCGCGGGCCCGCCGCATGCGGCAGATGCTGGGTGGCGGCGTGCGCCAGGGAGGCGTGCTGGCGGCCGCGGGGCTGTGCGCTCTGGAGAACATCGACGCGCTGGCGATGGATCACGCCAACGCCCGGCGGCTGGCCGCCGGGCTTGCCGAGCTGGGCTGGGACGTCGACGAGCCGCAGACCAACATCGTCATGGCGCGGGTGCCGGACGTGCCGCGCACCATGCAGGTGCTCACCGAGCTGGGCGTCCTGGTGCTCTCCGGCGGCGGGCGGATCCGGTTCGTCACGCACCGGGACGTGTCGGAAGGCGACATCGATTCGGTGCTGGACCGGCTGGCGGACGCCTCGCGCCGCAAGGTGCTCGACCCCGGCCCGTCCGCGCAGGTCGGCTGAGGCCGTCACGCGGTCACCGTGCGCCCTCGGCCGGGGCTCCTGGCAGGGCTGGCAGCCCTTCGGGCCGCGCCTGCCGAGCCCGCTGGCCCGCGTGCCCGGCCGCCGGCGGGAAACGCCTGGTCGCGGTCGTGGTGGCCCGCTACGAGCGGATGTGCTTGTCGGCGCCGCGCTTGAGCGCGGTGTACGCCGCGGTGCAGACGAACAGCACGCCGCCGATCACCGCCAGCCAGAACAGGCCCTTGACCAGCACCCCGATCAGGGTGAAGGCCAGCCAGAGGATGAGCAGCGCACCGGCGATCTTGAGGATCATCTCCATGTCTCCGTCCTTCGTGGTCGCAGCGCGGCGGTCACGAGTGCCGTCGCTCTCCGATGACTCCAGCGTGCCAGTGCGCGAGCCACCTGTCGCCGCGTGACGGCGAGAGATCAGGGTGTTCTCCGGGTTTCCCTGAGCCAGCGACCCAGCCGGCCGAGGCACTCGTCGATGTCGGACGAGGGCCCGGCGAAGCTGAACCGGACGAAGCGCCCGCCGTCCACCGGGTCGAAGTCGATGCCGGGCGTGATCGCCACTCCGGTCTCGGACAGCAGCCGCTGGCACCAGCTCAGGCTGTCGGTGGTGTATTCCGACACGTCCGCGTACACGTAGAACGCGCCGTCGATCGGGGCGATCTTGTCGATCCCGACGCGGGGCAGCCCGTTCAGCAGCTTGTCCCGGTTCTCCCGATAGTGCTGCACGTGGCCGTCCAGCTCGGCGTACGACTCCTCGGTGAACGCGTGCACGGCCGCTCGCTGCGACAGCGTCGGCGGGCAGATGGTGAAGTTGCCGGTCAGCACGTCCACCGCGCGATGCAGCCGGTGCGGGACCAGCATCCAGCCGAGCCGCCAGCCGGTCATCGCGAAGTACTTGGAGAACGAACCGAGCACGATCGCCTCGGTGCTGGTCTGCCACGCGGTGGCGGCCCGCTCGGTGTAGCAGATGCCGTGGTAGATCTCGTCGCTGATCAGCTGCACGCCGTGGGAGGAGCACCAGCCCGCGATCGCCGCCAGCTCGCCGGGCGACAGCATCGTCCCGGTCGGGTTGCTCGGGCTGGCCACGATCACCCCGTCCAACGGCTGCGCGCGGTGCAGCTCGTCCAGCATGCTCGCGGTCGGCTGGAACCGGGTGTCCGCGCCGACGGGGAACTCCACCACCTGGCAGCCCAGCGCGGACAGCAGGTTCCGGTACGCCGGGTAGCCGGGGCGGGCCATCGCCACCCGCGCCCCGGCGTCGAACGCCGCCAGGAACGCCAGCAGGAAACCGCCGGACGAGCCGGTGGTCACGATGACGTCGTCCGGACTCACCGCGACGCCGTAGCTTCGCCGGTAATGGCCGGCGATCGCGCTCCGCAGCTCGGGGATGCCGAGTTGTTCGGTGTAGCCGATGTCGCCGCCGGCCAGCACCTCCGCCGCGGCCGCGAGCACCGGTTTCGGCGCACCGGCGGTCGGCTGGCCCGCGCACATGGTGACGACGTCGCCGTGGGTTCGTTGCCGGGCGGCCGCGGCCGAGAGCACCTCCATGACGTGGAACGGTGCGACGTCGGCGCGGGACGCCGGACCGGGAAACGCAGCAGTCACGCCGCCAGGCTAGTACCCGTCAGTAGCCCTGGTAGGCGCCCCCGCGGGCCATCGACTTCAGGCCCGGGTGGCCTTCGAAGCCGCCGTAGCGGTCGAAGATGTAGCGCACGCCTGCGATGATGTTGTCCACCGGGTTCCAGATGTCGTCGTGGCCCGGCAGCTTGTACCGCTGGAACGTCGGGTCGATGCATTGCATCAAGCCCTTGGACGGCGTGCCGCGCTCCCAGTTCGAGTCCCACTTGTTGATCGCGTGCGGGTTGCCGCCGGACTCCTTCTGGATGATCGTCCAGATCTCGTCGATGTGCTCCTCGGTCACCGGGACGCCGTGCTCCTGCAGGATCTTGATGGCCTCCCGGATCCACGCCTCGACGTTGCCCGGCGGCGGCCCGCTGGTCGGCGGCGGGCCGGACGGACCGTAGCCGCCACCCCCTCCGCCGCCACCGCCGGAGTAGCCACCGCCCCCTCCGCCACCGCCGGAGTAGGCGCCGGAATAGCCACCGGAGCCGTTGCCGCCCAGGTCCGGCCCGCTCTTGGTCGGGTGCTTCACCGGCTCGGAGGAGCTGGGGCTGGTCCCGGACTCGCCCGGCTTGCCGACGCTGGTGTAACCGCCGTCGATGTCGTCCAGCGTCTTCATCGCGTCGGCGATCGCCGAATCCGCCTCGTCCAGCTTGCGCTGGATGTCCTCGGCCGCGTCCTGGGCGACCTTCTCGTTCTTCTTGACGGTGTCGGCCTGGATCTGTGCGTCGGGGACGTACGGGCCGGGCACCAAGCCCTTCTCGTACGGGTCGTTGAGCCGCATGGCCTTCTCGGCCTCGGCGTTGTTCTTCTGGATCTGCTTCTCCGCGTTCTCGCGGATCTGCTTCACCTGCTTCTTGGTGTTCTCCAGCACGTCGGCCAGCGCGTCGAGCGCCTTGGCCGCCTTCTCCAGCTTGCCGTTGACTTTGGCGCCCGCCGAGCTCAGCTTGGTCAGGTGGCCGATCAGCGCGTCCGCATCGGACCCCTTCTGCCACGCCTCGCGCAGCTCACCGGCCAGGCGTTTGAACGCGCTGCTCTGGTCGTCCGCGCTGTCGGCGGCCGTGGACAGCTTGGCCTCGATCGCGCGCACCGCGCCGGGGTCGGCCGTGGCGATCTTCGCTTCCCGCTCGGTCACCTCGCCCCAGTTGGGCGGCATTCCCAGTCCCATGTGCTCCTTGTCCCCCCACCGTCACTCGGGCTGCCTGCCGCGGAAGGTGCGCGCGCCCTCTTCCTCGTCGGCGTCCATCCGCCCGGCGATCTTGGCCAGTGACGCGCCGGTGCTGCTCGCCTGCTCGGCACCGGCGTCGAACTCCTTCCGCGCGCCGGAGACGAACTTCTTCAGCGCTGCCGAGATGGCGCCCGAGCTGGGCAGCTCTCCGAACATGCTGTCGCCGCCGAGCCCGTCCAGGCCGGTGCCCGCCTGCTTGATCTTCGGGCTCAGCTGGCTGACCTTCTTCCCGACGGCGCGGATCTCGTCTGGGTTGTACGCCCGGTCCGTCACGGATCGACCCCTCTCGACGCCTGCCCTGCAGCCTGGGACGAGGCTGACCCGGCAGTGGTTCCGGGACCAACTGTAGGAACTGGCCACTGTGGCCCGCCTCAGCTTGCGCGGATTTCACCCATGGTGCGAACGCGCTTGTCACACCTGCTCGAGCAGCTCCCACACCCGCTGCGCAAGCAGCGCGTTGTCGGCCGGGGTGACCGTGCACCACTCCACGCCGTCCGGGTTGCGCTCGACCTGCATCAGATACCGTCCGGCATCGGTGTCGTGGAACGCCACCACGTACTCGCACCGCCGGGTCACACCGTCCGGGGTGCGCCGCTGCGCGCCCCACTGGCCGCGCGCTTGCTGGCCGAGCAGCATGCCGGCGAGTTCCTGCGCGGTGTACAGCGGAACTCCGCGGTCCTGGAGCGCGGTGACCAGCGCGTGTGCGTCACCGCGGGCGATGCCGGCCGCTTCGATCAGGACGTCGTGCGGAATCGACACGGTCTGGCCGACACCGGGCCCGAGTTCCCCGATGACCGAGACGGCCGACTCCGCCAGCGTCGACGGCTGCGCGGGCACCAGCCACACCTCGTCACCGTCCACCACGCCGAGCACGGCGTAGTTCCCGCTGCACGCTGCCAGGCCGGAGACGCGCTGCTCCGGCGCCCACACCCAGACGTCGATGCTGATCTCCGGGGCGGCCAGCAAGCCCATGACGTCCAGCAGGTCGTTGTCGGCCCGCCTGCCGTTGGCCAGCCCACGCTCGGCCAGTGACATCCACGCCTTCTCCACGATCTCGGCGCGTTCCGCGTAGGTGACACCGGGGCTGGGGGTTTCCAGCGCGACGTGCCGGGTGCCGAGCCGCTCTTCCTCCCACAGCACGTCGAACTCGACGGTGGAGAGCACCACCGCCTGCTCGCTCACCGGGTCTCTCCCCGCTCGTCCCCGATCACCTCGGGGGCGACCAGCCGCTGGTCGGCGAACAGGTCGACGTCGTCGACTCCGTGCGTGCGGACCCGGGTCTGTTCGGTGACACCGGGCGGCATCGCGGCCTGCTCCAGGTAGCGCGGCTGGTCGGCGGCCTGCTCCGGCTCCACCTTCTCCACCGCTCGCGCTTCGTCCTCACCCGGGGTTTCCCCGGCGTCGAAGTCGTACAGCTGCCTGCCGTCGACCACCGTGTGCTTGCCGAGCTGTTGCGCGCGGCGCTGCTTGTCCTCTTCCGTACCTGCCGCGCCGACCGCGCCACCGGCCGCCAGCGCGGCCGCACCGCTCGCGGCGGCACCCGCAGCGGCCGGTGACACCCCCGACGGGGTGCCGCCCACGTAGGTGGTGGCGCTACCAGGGGCGGCCTGCCCGCCGAACGGCGTGACGCCGGAGATCCTGCCGCCTGCCAGCTTGTCCGGAGGCGGCGCGGCGCCCGGTCCGCGGCCGCCCGGCCCCTCCGGCGGCTGGTTCGACCCGTGCTGGCTGCCTCCGGGACCCCGTCCGGCGAAGCCTTCCGGGCCGGGCACGAAGCGGCCACCGCTCGCCGCACTCCCGCCCGGCCTGCCACCGGTTCCCGCGGCGATCCCGCCCGCCGAGCCACCACCCGGTTGCCGCGCGTCGCCGCGCGGCGCAGGGCCGGAGTCCTTCCCGCCGGGTTGCTCGCCGACGTTCGCGCCCGGCCCGGTGCTCGTTCCGCCCCGTCCGGCTCCGCCCGTGGAGGCACCGGAGCCACCGGAACCACCGGACCCGCCGGTACCACCGGACCCGCCTGATGCCCCGGGAACACCATGCCCACCCGGGGGCACGGTCTGGGCGGGCCTGCTGCCGGTGGACTGCCCACCGGGCACGGGCACGGCGCCCACCGCGCCGATCACGGTGCTGCCGTGGCCGCTGCTCGGCGCCGTCGCCCCGGCCTGCGACGGCGAGGTGCCAGCCGGCACGTCCGTCGCGGGCGCGCTGGCGTGCGGGCTCGTGCCACTGTCGTGCGAGGACCGCCGGTCGGTGACCGGGGGTGGCGGTGCCGGAGCGCCGTCCGGGACGGTGCCGGGTCCGACCGTGCCGCGGCCGCCGTTGGCCCAGCCCGCCGCACCCGGCGCGCCCGCGGGACCCGCACTGGCCGGGATCTGCGTCTCGGCCCCGGGCGGGACACTGACGCTCGCCAAGGTCGTCGTCGCCGTACCGCCCACACTGCCCACTGGCGGGCGCGGGCCGGTGCCGTCGTCCAGGTGCAGCTGCTGCGGCTCGTCCAGCGGCCGAATGCCCTCCAGTTCGTTCGCGGCGGTGAGCTGGAACTCCTTGATCGCGTCCACCGTCTGGTCCCGCGCGGCCTTCGCCGACCGCACCCGTGCCGCATGGTCGGTCTCGTGCCCGATCAGGCCGGCCAGCACGTCACCGAGGTTCAGGCCCTCTTCCCCGGCCCGCAGCGTCTCCGGATCCGGCAGCTTGTTGACCATGCTGGTGAACGCTTCGCTGATGACGAACGCGGCCTGCGCACTGTCGTTCAGCTTCTTCGTGGCGTCGGCGGCGAAGTCCACGTCCTTGGTGAACACGGCGGCGACTTGCTCGCCCGCGGCGCTCTGCCACGAGGCGCCGATCTTGCGCAAGCCCTCCCGCAGCGCCTCGTCGACCGCGCCGAGCGCGGTGGCCACCGACTTGAGCGCGTCGACCGCTTCCGCGATGGTTCCGGAGCCGGGGCCCTGCTTGAACAGCTCCACTTCGATGGCGAGCATCCCGAGGGTGTAGCCCTCGAAGCGGTGGCCGGTGATCTTGAGGATCTTCTCCGCGTCCATCCCCTCTTACCCCTTCTCGCGTAGCGCGGCGACCGCCGCGGCGGCTGCCTGCTCGGCGATCTCGCATGCTTGCGGGTGCTCGGCGTCCGGTTCCTCGGACCGCTCTTCGGAGGACTGTGTGCTCGGGTAGGCGCTGACCCGGACATGCAACGACTGGCTCTCCGCGACGCCGACGGCCACATCGCACTCGCCGGGCGCCTGCTCACTCGGCGTCATGCGCACGGCCGGGAACCCGTCGATCACCCTTTGCTGCACCGCCGCCGCTCCCGGGCGGGCCGTGCGGCCGGAGATCCAGGTCTCCACGCCGGCGTCGGGGTAAGCCGTGACCAGCACGTCGTACATCGGTTGCTCGCTCTGCTGGTGCAGCGTGCAGGTACGCATGCCGTCGGCCGTGCCTGCTCGCGGGTCACGGTCGATGGACAGGCCGCGCAACGCCGACTTGGAGAACAACGTGCAGGGATCCACCGTGTCGAGCGGGAGCTCGGCGGGGCGGCCGGGCAATTGCGCCTCCGCCGGTGGTCCGGCGCCCTCGCTGGGCTCGGACAGCGGGGATCCGGTGCCTTCCGTCGGCGTGCACGCCACTGCTGCGCACGCCAAGGCTGCCAGCGCGGCGGCGCGCGCCGGCAACGACCCGGGCACGGTGAAGCGTGCTGCGCGTTGCCTAGTCGGCACGTCGTTCACCAAACGCCGCGGCGATCTCGTCGTCGTCGAGCTGGTACCGCTCGGCCGCTTCCCGCAGCTGCTTCTGCAGCTGACGCAGCTCGGCGAGGTACTGCTTGACCCGCGCCAGATACGACTCGTCCCCGTCGACGATCACGCTGTTCCAGGCGTCCGCGACGGCTTTGCTCACCGCGTTCTCCGATGGCGGGCCGACGCGCATCAGCGGGCCGTGCCGCAGCAGGGCGTCGCTCAGTGCGTCCGCCTGCTCGACGACGAGCTTGGCCGCCTCGAGGATCTGCTGGGGCTCGACCGTGATACGCACCCCGGCGGCTACGTCGACGGCTACCGAGCGAGCGTCGTTGCCGATACCGGAACCGGCGTCACCGGTGGTGTCCGGCGGGCCGGTCTCCGAGCCCGTCGCGCCGCCTGCCGAGCTCGTCGCTCCCCCCGCTGAGCTGACCATTGCTGCTCACACCCCCGTGCTCACGGTCCGTGTCAGTAGTCGCTTCTGGGCAGGCTACCAACTCGGGGAAGCTCAGCGGTCCGGTTTCGCCGGGAACTATCCGTTTGCCGCGGCCTGTGCCTGGTCGCCACCGGGGACGGTGACCTCGCCGCGGGCCGCAGCAAGCGCGATGTCGGTGCGGTGGTGGCCGCCGGGCAGATGCACCGAACGTAGCAGCTGGTACGCGTTTGTCCTGGCGGCTTCCAGGTCCTCCCCGGTGCCCACCACCGACAGGACCCGGCCACCGGAGGACCGCACCGACCCGTCCTCGGCACGACGGGTGCCCGCGTGCAGCACGCCCGGGGCGTCCGCGCCGGTGATCACGTCGTCCACGCGGGGACGGCCCGGGTAGCCCTCGGCGGCCAGCACGACGGTGACGGCCGCTCCCGGTGCCCACTGCAACGGGGGCTGCTCTGCCAGCTTCCCGGTGGCCGTGGCGTGCAGCAACGTCGCCAGCGGGGACTCCAGCAGCGCGAGCACGGCCTGCGTTTCCGGGTCGCCGAACCGGCAGTTGAACTCGACCACGTGCGGCCCGTCGGCGGTCAGCGCCAGCCCGGCGTACAGCAGGCCGGTGAACGGGGTGCCGCGGTTGGCGAGCTCGTCGACCGTGGGCTGGACGATGCGCGCCACGATGTCGTCGACCAGCCCGTCCGGTGCCCACGGCAGCGGCGCGTAGGCGCCCATGCCGCCGGTGTTCGGCCCGGTGTCGCCGTCGCCGACCCGCTTGAAGTCCTGCGCGGGCAGCAGCGGACGCACCGTGGTGCCGTCGACCAGGCAGAACAGCGAGGCTTCCGGGCCGTCCAGGTAGGACTCCAGCACCACACGATGCCCGCCGTCGAGCAGCGTGACCGCGTGCGCACGGGCTTTGGCCAGATCGTCGGTGACGACCACGCCCTTGCCTGCGGCCAGCCCGTCGTCCTTGACCACCCAGATGGGGCCGAACCGGTCGAGCGCGGCGTCGATGTGCGCGGGGTTGTCGACGACTTCGCTGTGGGCGGTCGGAACGCCCGCGGCGCGCATGACCTCCTTGGCGAAGGCCTTCGAGCCCTCGATGCGGGCGGCTGCGGCGCTGGGCCCGAAGCACGCGATGCCGGCCGCGCGCACCGCGTCGGCGACGCCGTTGACCAGCGGTGCTTCCGGGCCGACGACCACCAGGTCGGCCCGCCATTCCCTGGCAAGTGCGGTCACCGCTGCGGGATCGGTGGCATCCACCGGGAGCTGTTCGGAGATCGCGGCGGTCCCGGCGTTGCCCGGCGCACATGCCAGAGCGGTGACGGCGGGATCGTGCGATGCGGCCAACACCAACGCGTGTTCGCGGGCTCCGGAGCCGATTACCAATACGCGCACGACGTGCAGCGTAGCGGGCGACGGGCCGGTCCCTGGCGTGGGCATGGTTACCGGCCGGTATGCCCCGTGTCACGATCGGCCCAGGTCAGAACGGTTGTCGTGGTTCACTGGTTGGCGATGTCTACTTCACAGCGAAGGACCGGACAGGCCATCGGGCTCGCCGTCGTGGCGGGGATCGCAGGCGTGCTGACCGCGTGTGGCGCGGCGGAACAGCCGGATGGTGCGCGGTCCGCGGCCGACTCCGGAGAAGCCGGCGCGGCTGCCGATCCTGTCAAACAGGTCCAGAACAAGACAGTCGACAGTAAGCAGCGCGACCGGGAGAAGGTCGTGCGCGTCATCGACGACTTCCATCGGGCGGTGGACCGCGGCGACGGCAAGCGGGCGTGCGCCCTGCTGACCAGCACGCTGCGGGACGTCTACGCGATGAACCCCGGAGCGTCGAACTGTGCCGAAGGCGTGGAGTACACGCACGAGCAGCTGAACGGCGCCAAGATGTCCGCACTGAAGGTGGCGCCGGAAGACGTGCGGGTCAAAGGCCGCGAAGCCATCGTCAGCCACAAACTGATCGCCAAGCGCAACCACACCAAGGCCTCGGCCACCGACTCCTACAACCTGGTCCGCAGCGGCGGCACCTGGAAGATCGACTACGTCGGCTGAGCACCTGCCCGCACCCGGCACGGGACCACGACAAGGACGACGACAAGACGAGGGCCCCTTGGCCGTCCGGGTCGTGCCGGATGCCAAGGGGCCTCGTCGTGCCAGGACCGTACCGGGCTCGAGGCCGTCGGTCAGCGTCCGCGTGGTTTGCCGATGCTGCCGTGCGGGTTGTAGACGGCCACCACCGCAGGCCGCGGCTGTGACGACCCGCCGTCCGGCCAGTGCGACGCGGGGTTGTCCGCGCTGTGGCCGTCCACCTCACCGGGATGTTGCACCGAGACCAGCACGAAATCCTTGGTGATCACCGGACCGCAGGTCTCCGCTCCCGGCGGCACGGTCAGGAACTGCTTGACGTGCCCGCGCTCCTTGCCTTCCAGCGGCACGGCGAACAGGCCGTCGTTGCTGCCCAGTGCGTTGCCGTCGGTGGTGACCCACAGGTTCCCGTAGCTGTCGAACGCCACGTTGTCCGGGCAGGAGATCGGGCTGACCTGCGACTTGTCGTAGCCGGCGAAGTAGGTGCTCGGATCGTTCGGGTCGCCGCAGACCAGCAGCAGCCGCCAGGTGAACGTGGTGGAGGTGTTGTCGTTGCGGTCCTCCATCAGCTCGAGCACCTGGCCGTGCTTGTTGTTCACCCGCGGGTTGACTTCGTCGGGGCCCGCCTTGCCCTCGGCGCCCCGCTCGGAGTTGTTGGTCAGCGCGGCGTAGACCCGGCGCGTCTTGAGATTCGGCTCGACGTCCTCGGGACGGTCCATCTTGGTCGCGCCGACGGCGTCCGCCGCCATGCGCGTGAACACATAGACCTCATCGGCGGTGAACCCCGGTACGTACGACTTGTCGTTGTGCGCCAGCAGGATCCACTCGCCGGTGCCGTCGAACTCGCCGTCGGAGGGCAGCTTGCCGCTGCCGTCGATCTCCTCGGCCGGGCTGTCCCCGCGGAACTTGGCCACGTAGAGCTTGCCGGAGTCGAGCAACCGCTTGTTGTGCTCGCGCGCCCGCTTGCTCATGCCCGGCTTCATCCGGCCGTCGGAGACGAACTTGTACAGGTACTCGAACCGTTCGTCGTCGCCCATGTAGGCGACCACCCGCCGGTCCGGGGTGACGATGAGGTTGGCGCCCTCGTGCTTGAACCGGCCCAGCGCGGTGTGCTTGATCGGCGTCGAGTCCGGCTCCAGCGGGTCGATCTCCACGATGTAGCCGAACCGGTTGGGCTCGTTCGGCTCCTTGGTCAGGTCGAACCGCTCGTCGTACCGCTCCCACTTGCGGTGGCTGGCGCCGGTGTTGATGCCGTATCGCGCGTACCGTTCCCTGGTCTTGTCGTCGGGGGCCTGGTCGGCGTAGGCGAAGTACTGGTGGATGTTCTCCTCGCCGGACAGGATCGTGCCCCACGGCGTGTGACCGCCGGAACAGTTGTTCATGGTGCCGAACACCGTGGTGCCGCTCGGGTCGGCGTTGGTCCGCAGGTACTTCGACCCGCGGGCCGGTCCCTGGACGGTGAACGGCGTGTGCAGCGTGATGCGCCGGTTGTACTTGCGGGCCTTCGGCGACGACACCGGAGCCTGCCGCAGCGCGCCGGTGCGCTTGTCGGTCTCGAGCAGCACGACGGACATGCCGTGCGCCGCCCAGCCGATCTTGACCTGCTCCTCGGTGGGGTTCTCCGGGTCGTACCCGGTGAACATGAACTCCTCGGTGGTGTACTCGTGGTTGTTGACCATCAGCCACCGGTGCGGGTCACCGGGCAGCGGCACCAGCGTGCAGTAGTCGCAGTTGAAGCCGAACTGCTTGGCCTGCGCGGCGGCCGTCTGGTTGTCGAAGTCGAACTCCGGCGCGCCCGCCAGCACCGGGTCGCCCCAGCGGATCACCACGTGCTGGCGGTACCCCTTCGGCACCACCACTTCGTCGAGGGTGTTCGGCTCCACCGGTTCGAAGTCGGTGCCGGGGGCGGGCCTGCCGGACTTTCCCGGCTTGCCGGGACGGTGCCGGTCGGCGGGTGCGGCGGCCGCGGTGCCGGACAGCAGCGCCGCCCCGGTGCCCGCGGCCGCGACCACCGCGCCGGAGCGCAGCGCGCCACGCCTGGACAGCACCTTGGTCAGCACCTCACCGAAGTACTCGTTGTCCGTGGTGTTCGGCGCCGGGTGAAAGCACTGGTCACCGCACCGGTAGGTGCAGGTCACCCGCTGCCTGCCGAGCGGGTACCTGGTCAGCAGGGGCAGTAGGCGTCGCTGAGATGGGGTGGACATCCGGGCCTCCCTTGGCAGGTCGGACGGGAACGACGTGACGCTATGCGTTGACCGTGTGGTCCAGACCACCTTTTGGTGAATTTCGCGCGAACAGTCTGCTCGACCGGCGAATTTCCGGCAACCGGCATTCGAATGACAATTTCGTCCGCTTGTTCACCGCCGGGAGTGGCACGCGAGCGTCCGGGAGGGCCGGCGCGGCGGAGTGAGGAGGTGGGGTGAGAAAAGACAGCGGGCAGGCCGCGCGGGGTACGCCGGCCTGCCCGCTGGGCAAGGGAGTCACTTGTGATTCACGGCAGCGACGGGACCGAGGGAATGCCCGGGGTGCTCGGCGCTACCGGGAGCGCCGGGCTGACCGGCTGCACGGGAATCCAGTCGGCCGGGGCGGCGGCGGCCGTCCCGGCGCCGAAGGCTCCGGCCAGGGCGAGTGCGGCCGCGCCGGTCAGCACGACGCGGGCGGCCTCGCCGACGATCATCTTCTTGCTGCGGTTGGTGTTCACCTAGTGCGCCATGCCACTGACACGGTGTGATCATGTGAACAGTTCACCGGGGATGGCAGGAGTGCGTGAAAGATCACAGCAACCAAGCAGCGGGCAGGGCGCGAGGTCGTCGCGGCCTGCCCGCTGGGCAAGGAATCAGTTCCGTATCACGGCAGTGGCCGGACCCAGTGCTCGCCGGTGGGCGGCAGCACCGGGCTGGCCGGGTAGTCCGGGTAGGCCGGGTGCTGGGGCCGGATGTCGGCGGCCGCCGTCCCGGCCCCGATGGCGCCTGCCAGGGTCAGCGCGGCCGCGCCGGCCAGTACCACCCGGGCGATCGCCTTGCCGATGTGCTTGCTGGGTCGAGAATTCACTTTTCGTGTCATGACCATCACACGCGGTGGCGGGCATGAACGGATCACCGGACGAGAAGGCAGAGCGCAAGAAAAGAACATCGCCGGTCGAAAAGGAACCGCCCGGCGTGCGCGGGGGCACACGCCGGGCGGCCAGGGTGACGAACTGTCACCGCTCGATCTCGCCGCGGATGAACTTCTCCACGGCCTCGCGAGCCTCGTCGTCGCTGTACTGCACCGGCGGCGACTTCATGAAGTAGGAGGACGCGGACAGGATCGGCCCGCCGATGCCGCGGTCCTTGGCGATCTTGGCGGCACGGATGGCGTCGATGATGATGCCCGCCGAGTTCGGCGAGTCCCACACCTCGAGCTTGTACTCCAGGTTCAGCGGCACGTCACCGAAGGCACGGCCCTCCAGCCGGACGTAGGCCCACTTGCGGTCGTCCAGCCACGGCACGTAGTCGGACGGACCGATGTGCACGTCCGCCTTGGCCATCTCGTGCGGGATCTGCGAGGTGACCGACTGCGTCTTGGAGATCTTCTTCGACTGCAACCGGGACCTCTCCAGCATGTTCATGAAGTCCATGTTGCCGCCGAAGTTCAGCTGGTAGGTGCGCTGCAGCTCGACGCCGCGATCCTCGAACAGCTTGGCCAGCACCCGGTGGGTGATGGTGGCGCCCACCTGCGACTTGATGTCGTCACCCACGATCGGCACGCCCGCGTCGGTGAACTTCTGCGCCCACTCCGGGTCGGAGGCGATGAACACCGGCAGCGCGTTGACGAACGCCACCCCGGCGTCGAGGGCGCACTGGGCGTAGTAGCGGTCCGCGTCCTCCGAGCCCACCGGCAGGTAGGAGACCAGCACGTCCGCCTCGGTCTCGCGCAGCACCTTGACCACGTCCACCGGTTCCTCGTCGGACTCGGTGATGGTGTCCCGGTAGTACTGGCCAAGGCCGTCGAGCGTGTGACCGCGCTGCACCTGCACGTCCAGCGGCGGCACGTCGGTGATCTTGATGGTGTTGTTCTCGCTGGCGACGATGGCTTCCGCCAAGTCGCGGCCCACCTTCTTCGCATCGACGTCGAACGCCGCAACGAACTCGACGTCGCCGACGTGGTAGCCACCAAAGTCCACGTGCATCAGGCCCGGGACACGGGTCTCCGGGTCCGCATCGCGGTAGTAGTGCACGCCCTGCACCAAGGACGCGGCACAGTTGCCAACGCCCACGATTGCCACGCGCACACTTCGGTTCTTGCCCATGCCGGTATCTCCTTAGTGCTATCGGGTGAGCGAATGGAATTCGGAGCGAGCCGGGTCAGTCGCTGTCGCGCTGCTCGGCTTGCTCGTGCGCTATCAGCTCGTTGAGCCAGCGCACCTCTCGTTCCGTGCTCTCCAGGCCGAGCCGGTGCAATTCCCGGGTGTATCGATCTATTCGCTCCTCGGCGCGACTGAGCGCGGCTCGTAACCCTTCGCGCCGTTCCTCGACCCGGCGACGCCGACCTTCGAGGATCCGCATACGCACGTCGCGCGGCGTACGCGAGAAAAACGCCAGGTGAACGCCGAACCCTTCGTCTTCCCAGGTCTGCGGGCCGGCATCGGCCACCAGGTCGGCAAAGCGCTCCTTGCCTTCCGCGGTGAGCTTGTACACCCGGCGCGCTCGGCGCCCCCACGCCCGACCGTCCTTGTCGGGCGGATCGTCCTCCTCGACGATCCAGCCGGCCTTCTGCATCCGGCGCAGCGTGGGGTAGAGCGAGCCGTAGGAGAAGGTGCGGAACGTGCCCAGGGTCTCGTGCAGCCGCTTGCGCAGCACGTACCCGTGCATCGGTGCCTCGTGCAACAGCCCGAGGATCGCGAACTCGAGCACGAGCACCTCCCCGACGAACTCAACGCCGCGACGATCGATACGGACGTCTCGGCCGGATATGCCAGGCCAGTATATCGGTCCGATACATCGAGTGCCACCATCGAACGTGTGACCTGGGCAAACGGCGCGATCGAGGGTGCAGTACGAGGTTGGGGCTGTGACCGGACGGAGACTGTCTTCTACGCTGGGCACAACCGCCCGAAATGAGGAGGACGGTGCGAAACCAGCGTCAGATCGTCGACTACGGGCTGCAGCGATTGGCCGTGCTGCGGCGCTATCGCGCTGGGTTCCTGACCCGCGAGGACGTCTGCGACGCCGGCCCGTACCTGCGGCAGGCGGCGCGCTTCCACGGCGAGCCGGCCGAGCACGACTGCCCGGTGTGCGGCAAATCGCAGCTGGCGCTGGTGGCCTGGGTGTATGGTGACGAGCTTGGAATGGCGTCCGGTTCGGCCCGGAACTCGGCCGAACTCGAGCGAATGGCGAACCTCTTCGCCGAGTTCACCGTCTACGTGGTGGAGGTGTGCCACGCGTGCGGGTGGAACCATTTGGCCATGTCTTACGTTCTGGGCACGGGCGAGCCCGGAACCGGCGCGCCCAGGTCCCGTCCCCGATCACGAAAGTCTGCCGCCCCGTGACACTGTCCACCCGCTCCGCGCAGGGTTGGCTCACCCGCGTTGACGTCTGCGCCCGGGAGGTCGAGCTGTGAGCGACCATCGCCGCCCTGAGTGGCCTTCCTCCAGGCAGCCCCGATGGCCGGTCGCCGACCGGGATCCGCAGTGGCCGTCGTCCGGCGACCCGGCACGGCAGCGGCCCCAGCCACGGCAATCGGGCGCCCCGGGCGGCCGTCGCCCGGCGACCGGCCAGCCCCGCCACCAGCAGC
>NZ_PKFA01000019.1:0-44968 GCF_002919275.1 Thermocrispum sp.
TCTCCCGCCCCGGGCCGCCACCGAACACGGGCGTGTGTTCTCCCGATCCGGGGCGCCCATCTAACGCGGGCCAGGTGTGGACTTCCTGTGATCGTGTTCTCAGCCGGGCAGAGGGCGGCGTGATTCTTCGGCCCGTGTCGTCATCGGGCATGGGCTGGCGGGGCTTCTCGGGGGTGGGTCGCAGTCGGACGCCGGGCGGTGTGGACTCCCGCCTCAGGTCGCCACTGAACGCGGGGTGGGCGTGTGCCCCGCCCCGGGCTGCCACTGAACGCGGGGTGGGCGTGTCTTCCGACCCGGGCTCCCACTGAACGCGGGGTGGGCGTGTCTCCCGCCCCGGGCTGCCACCGAACACAAGGAGCGCGGTCTCCCGGGTCGGCCACGACCGAACACGAGAAGACAGGCAGGCTCCCCCTGGCCGGGCACGACGGCTCAGCGACCTGGCGAGCGGTCGGCCCAGACGGCAGCCAACGGGCTCCCGGGACCGGTCACGGCCGAGACCCACCCGGCCGACCAGCCGACGCAAACTCGAGCCGCCCGTGACGCAGCAGTGGACGGCGGGTGGGTCGGTTCGTCTCCCACCGCACGCCGCCCAGCCCTCGATGCCCAAGCCGGCCTCGATGACCGGTTGCTCCGTGCCGCGTTCACGCCGCCTGGCCCGGCGTGGATCGCAGCGGGAGATCGGGCATCGCAGCGAGTTGCCCACGAGCGTTCTGGCGCCCGCCTGCGGCAGTCGGATCCCCAGCCCGTGTGAGTCTGCGCACCCCATCCACTCGCTGCCCGCTCCTCGGCAGCCCCGGAGCACGGCCGTCGTGGCCGCTGGCGACACCGTTCCACGAGGTCTGGACCGTGCGACCGTCCGGTGGGCCCACACTGCCCCGGGTATCTGCCGACCCGCGACCGATCCGCCGTTTTCCCTGTTCAGAAGCCCGCCGATGATCATGAGGGCAAGACCGGGGGACCCACGGGATACCCGGGCGACAGAAGAGTTATGGTCGTCCTACACTGCCTCTACAGCCGTTTGTGAAGACCTTCACAACGCGAGCGGACACGCTCGTGAAGAATTTCACAAGCGTGTCGAGGAAGGACGGAGTCGTCATGCCGGACACGGCGACCGCGGCAAGCGGACTTGGTACCTACCTGCCGCTGGTGTTGCTGCTTCTGTTGTCCTTCGGTTTCGCGGTCTTCTCCGTGACGATCGCTCCGCTGGTCGGCCCGAAGCGCTACAACAGGCAGAAGCTGCAGCCGTACGAGTGCGGAATCGAACCGTCGCCGCAGCCGGTGGCCGGTGGCGGCCGGATCCCGGTCAAGTTCTACCTGACCGGGATGCTGTTCATCCTGTTCGACATCGAGATGGTGTTCCTCTACCCGTACGCCGTGGCCGCTGACGCGGTGGGCATGTTCGGGTTCATCGCGGTCACGATCTTCATCGTCGCGATCACCATCCCGTACGTCTACGAGTGGGCGAGGGGCGGTCTGGAATGGGACTAGAGGAAAAGCTGCCCAGCGGCGTCCTGCTGGCCAGTGTGGAGAAGCTGGCCAACTGGGCGCGCCGCTCGTCGCTGTGGCCCGCCACGTTCGGCCTGGCCTGCTGCGCCATCGAGATGATGACCACCGGCGCGCCGCGCTACGACCTGAGCCGGTTCGGCATGGAGGTCTTCCGCGCTTCGCCCCGGCAGGCCGACCTGATGATCGTCGCAGGCCGGGTGAGCCAGAAGATGGCCCCGGTGCTGCGGCAGATCTACGACCAGATGGCCGAGCCGAAGTGGGTGCTGGCCATGGGCGTGTGTGCCTCGAGCGGGGGCATGTTCAACAACTACGCGATCGTCCAGGGCGTCGACCACATCGTCCCGGTCGACATGTACCTCCCTGGCTGCCCGCCCCGGCCGGAGATGCTGATCGACGCGATCCTGAAGATCCACGAGAAGATCAAGCACGAGCCGCTCGGCCCGGCGCGGGCCAGGCTCAAGGCCGAACGCGGTGAAGAGCTGGCGCTGCCGCCGTCCTCGCTGCGGTACGCGCGCAAGAAGGACCGCAAGGAGCGGGAAGCCGCCATCCCGCCGAACGAGCGGGAAGGCAAGCGCCGCAGCACGATCCCGCTGGAATTGCTGGAGCAATGACGCCGTGACCGACAAGCCCGAATCTGACGCCACCCCACCACCACAGCAGCAGTCGGCCGAGGCTGCCGCCAACACCGACCCCCAGCCGGGCACCGCGGGCTCGTCCGCCGACCGGCCGGGCGCCGGGCTGGAGCCGCGTGGGGCAGAACCCGCACGCGCGATCGTCGCGGGCCGCGAGCGCCGCGGCATGTTCGGCGTGCAAGGAACCGGTGACACGTCGGGCTACGGAGGCCTGCGCCTGCCCGCCTACACCCCGCCGGCGTCCGAGCGCCCCTACGGCGGCTGGTTCGACGCGTTCGCCGACGAGTTCTACGCCGCGCTCAACGACGCGGGCATCGACCCGTCGGTGATTCAGCAGACCACGGTCGACCGGAACGAGATCACCTTCTACGTCAAGCGCGAAGCCATTGTGGACGTCTGCCGCGTGCTGCGCGACGACGAGGGCCTGCGGTTCGAGCTGTGCAGCTCGGTCTCCGGCGTCGACTACGGCGTGGACGTCCCCCAGCGGCTGCACGTGGTCTACCACCTGACGTCGATGACCTACCGGCGGCGGATCCGCCTGGAGGTCGCGCTGGACGTCGACGACCCGCACGTGCCGTCCATCGTCGAGGTCTACCCGACGGCCGACTGGCAGGAGCGCGAGACCTACGACATGTTCGGCATCGTCTTCGACGGCCACCCGGCGCTGACCCGAATCCTGATGCCGGACGACTGGGACGGCTTTCCGCAGCGCAAGGACTACCCGCTCGGCGGGATCCCGGTGGAGTACAAGGGCGCCGAGATTCCGCCGCCCGACCAGCGGAGGGCGTACTCATGACGGAGAAGACGACGCACGGCGCCCAGCGGCTCAGCGACGTCACCACCGGTACCGACACCACCGAGCGTGGCAGCACCAGCGACCCCTACGCCCCGTCCAGGGAGACCACCGAGGGCCGGGTCTACACCGTCACCGGCGGCGACTGGGACGAGGTGATGGCCGACGTCAGCGGTGACGAGAAGATCATCATGAACCTCGGCCCGCAGCACCCGTCCACGCACGGCGTGCTGCGGCTGATCGTCGAGCTGGAAGGCGAGACGGTCACCGACCTGCGTTCGGTCGTCGGCTACCTGCACACCGGCATCGAGAAGAACGTCGAGTACCGCACCTGGACCCAGGGCGTCACGTTCGTGACGCGCATGGACTACCTGTCCCCGCTGTTCAACGAGGCGGCCTACTGCATGGGCGTGGAGCGGCTGCTCGGCATCGAGGCGCCGCAGCGGGCCCAGGTCATCCGGGTGCTGCTGATGGAGATCAACCGGATCGGCTCGCACCTGGTGGCCATCGCCACCGGCGGTATGGAGCTGGGCGCGCTGACCGGCATGACCGCCGGTTTCCGCGAGCGGGAAGAGGTGCTGCACCTGCTGGAGTACCTGACCGGTCTGCGGATGAACCACGCGTTCATCCGGCCCGGCGGGGTGGCGCAGGACGTGCCGGAGGACGCGGTCGAGAAGATCCTCGACTTCTGCAAGGTCATGGACAAGCGGCTGCCGGAGTACGACCGGCTGCTCACCGGCCAGCCGATCTGGCAGAACCGGCTCAAGGGCATCGGCTACCTGCCGGTGGACGCCTGCCTGGCGCTCGGTATCACCGGCCCGGTGCTGCGCTCCGCCGGACTGCCGTGGGACCTGCGCAAGACCGAGCCGTACCTCGGCTACGAGACCTACGACTTCGAGGTGCCCACCGACACCGCGGCCGACTGCTACGCCCGGTACCTGATCCGGGTGGAGGAGATGCACCAGTCGCTGCGCATCATCCGGCAGGCCGCCGAGCGGCTGAAGGAGCCGGGCCCGGTGATGGTGGAGGACCGCAAGATCGCCTGGCCTGCGCAGCTGTCCATCGGCTCGGACGGCATGGGCAACTCGCTCGAGCACGTCCGCAAGATCATGGGCCAGTCGATGGAGTCGCTGATCCACCACTTCAAGCTGGTCACCGAGGGCTTCCAGGTGCCGCCCGGCCAGGTGTACTCCCCGGTGGAGTCCCCGCGCGGCGAACTGGGCTACCACATGGTCTCCGACGGCGGCACGCGTCCGCTGCGCGTGCACGTGCGCGAACCGAGCTTCGTCAACCTGCAGGCCATGCCTGCGATGACCGAGGGCGGGATGGTCGCCGACATCATCGCCGCCGTGGCTTCGCTGGACCCGGTGATGGGAGGCTGTGACCGGTGACTCAGGCACCCGAGACGGTTTTCGGCGACGACATCGTCGCCAAGGCGCAGGAGCTCAAGGGGCGCTATCCCGAGTCCCGTTCGGCCCTGCTGCCCATGCTGCACCTGGTGCAGTCGGTGCAGGGCTACGTCAGCCGCGAGGGCATCGCCTTCTGCGCCGAGCAGCTCGGCCTGACCGAGGCCGAAGTGTCCGCGGTCGCGACCTTCTACACCATGTACAAGCGCCGCCCGTGCGGTGAGCACCTGGTCAGCGTGTGCACCAACACGCTGTGCGCGGCGATGGGCGGTGACGCCATCTACAAGAAGCTCAGCGAGCACCTCGGCGTCGGCCACGAGGAGACCGCCGGTGAGCCGGGCGAGCCGGGCTCGATCACGCTCGAGCACGCCGAGTGCCTGGCGGCGTGCGACCTGGCCCCGGTCATCCAGGTCAACTACGAGTACTTCGACAAGCAGACCGTCGAGTCCGCCGTCGAACTGGTCGACAAGCTGCGCAACGGGGAACGGCCCAAGCCGACCCGGGGCGCCGAGCTGACCGACTTCAAGACCGCCGAACTGCAGCTGGCCGGGTTCTTCCCGGAGGACGAGGAGCGGTTCGCTGCGGATGTGGACGGGCCGTCGGCCGCCGAGGAGACCCTGCGCGGTGCGGCGTTGGCCCAGGAGCGCGGCTGGATCGCGCCCCCGATGCCGGAGGAGGGATCGCGTGGCTGACACAGCGTCCAAGACCGACCCGCTCACGCCGGTGCTGACCAAGCGCTGGCTGTCCCCGAAGTCGTGGCGGCTGGCCACCTACGAGCAGCTCGAGGGCTACACCGCGATCCGCAAGGCGCTGCGCATGACGCCGGAGGAGATCGTCGAGCTGGTCAAGGAGGCCGGCCTGCGCGGCCGCGGCGGCGCGGGCTTCCCGGCGGGCGTGAAGTGGTCGTTCATGCCGCAGAACGAGGACAAGCCGCACTACCTGGTGATCAACGCCGACGAGGGCGAGCCGGGCACGTGCAAGGACGTCCCGCTGATGATGGCGGACCCGCACTCGCTCATCGAGGGGTGCATCATCGCCTCCTACGCGATGCGCGCGCACCGCTGCTTTATCTACGTGCGCGGTGAGGCGCTGCACTGCATCCGCAGGCTGAACAGCGCGATCCGGGAGGCCTACGCCGCCGGGTACCTGGGCAAGAACATCCTGGACAGCGGCTTCGACCTGGACATCACCGTGCACGCAGGAGCCGGCGCGTACATCTGCGGCGAGGAGACGGCGCTGCTGGACTCCCTGGAGGGCCGCCGCGGGCAGCCGCGGCTCAAGCCGCCGTTCCCGGCCGCCGCCGGCCTGTACGCCAAGCCGACCACGGTGAACAACGTGGAGACCATCGCCACCGTGCCGTACATCATCAACGGCGGCGCGGACTGGTTCCGCTCCATGGGCACCGAGAAGTCGCCCGGCCCGAAGATCTACTCGATCTCCGGGCACGTCGAACGGCCCGGTCAGTACGAGGCCCCGCTGGGCACCACGCTGCGCCAGCTGCTGGAGATGGCGGGCGGCATGAAGGACGGCATCCCGCTGAAGTTCTGGACCCCCGGCGGGTCGTCCACGCCGCTGCTGACCGCCGCCCACCTGGACGTGCCGCTGGACTTCGAAGGCGCCGCCGAGGCCGGGTCGATGCTGGGCACCACCGCGGTGATGGTGTTCAACGAGACCGTGTCGGTGCCGTGGGCGGTGATGAAGTGGACCAAGTTCTACGAGCACGAGTCCTGCGGCAAGTGCACGCCGTGCCGGGAGGGCACCTATTGGCTGGCCCAGATCCTGGAGCGGCTGGTCGAGGGCCGGGGCACCGAAGAGGACATCGAGACCATGCTCGACGTCTGCGACAACATCCTCGGCCGTTCGTTCTGCGCGCTCGGTGACGGCGCGGTGAGCCCGATCCAGAGCGGCATCAAGTACTTCCGGGACGAGTTCGTGGCGCTGTGTGAAGCCAACAAGCGCGAGCTGGTGGGAGCCTCGGCATGACACTTGCGCACCAGAAGCCTTCCGAGACGGCGCAGACCGAGGTGCCCGAGGGGCACGTGCGGCTGACGATCGACGGCCAGGAGGTCATCGCACCGAAGGGTGAGCTGGTCATCCGCACCGCCGAGCGGATGGGCATCGTCATCCCGCGGTTCTGCGACCACCCGCTGCTCGACCCGGCGGGCGCCTGCCGCCAGTGCCTGGTCGAGGTGTCCATGGGCGGGCGGCCCATGCCCAAGCCGCAGGCGTCGTGCACCATCACGGTCGCCGACGGCATGGAGGTCAAGACCCAGCTGACCTCCCCGGTGGCGGACAAGGCGCAAAAGGGTGTGATGGAGCTGCTGCTCATCAACCACCCGCTGGACTGCCCGATCTGCGACAAGGGCGGCGAGTGCCCGCTGCAGAACCAGGCGATGGCGCACGGCCGCACCGACTCCCGGTTCGTCGACCGCAAGCGCACGTTCCCCAAGCCGCTGAAGATCTCCACGCAGATCCTGCTGGACCGGGAGCGCTGCGTGCTGTGCCAGCGCTGCACCCGGTTCTCCCAGCAGATCGCCGGCGACCCGTTCATCGACCTGCTGGAGCGCGGGGCGCAGCAGCAGATCGGCACGTCGGAGACCGCCGAGCTGGAGAAGTCGGCGTCGCACACCCCGGACGGCACGCCGTTCCAGTCGTACTTCTCCGGCAACACCATCCAGATCTGCCCGGTGGGCGCGCTGACCTCGGCGCAGTACCGGTTCCGGTCCCGGCCGTTCGACCTGGTGTCCTCGCCCAGCGTCTGCGAGCACTGCTCGTCCGGCTGCGCGGAGCGCACCGACTTCCGCCGCGGCCGCATCATGCGGAAGCTGGCCGGCGACGATCCGGACGTCAACGAGGAGTGGATCTGCGACAAGGGCCGGTTCGCCTTCCGCTACACCACGGCGCGGGACCGGATCCGCAAGCCGCTGGTGCGCGGGGAGGACGGCGAGCTGCACGAGGCGTCGTGGCCTGAGGCCATGCGGCTGGCCGCGGAGGCGCTGCTGAAGGCGCGGGACGGCAAGGGCATCGGTGTGCTGACCGGTGGCCGCCTGACGCTGGAAGACGCCTACGCGTACCAGAAGTTCGCCCGCGTCGCCGCGCGCACCAACGACATCGACTTCCGCGCTCGCGCGCACTCCGCCGAGGAGCTGCAGTTCTTGGCTGCGCAGGTGGCCGGCACCACCCCGGAGCACGTCAGCTTCGCGTCGCTGGAGAAGGCGCCGATCGTGCTGTGCGTGGCCTTCGAGCCGGAGGACGAGGCGCCGATCGTGTTCCTGCGGCTGCGCAAGGCGGCCCGCAAGATGGGCACCCGGGTGGCTTTCGTCGGGCAGTGGACCACCTCGTCGGTGCGCAAGACCTCCGGCGAGCTGCTGGCCTGTGAGCCCGGCGGCGAGGCCGCCGCGCTCGACGGGATCGCCGAGCACGCCAAGGACATCGTCGAGGCGCTGTCCGCCGAGGGCGCGGTCATCCTGGTCGGCGAGCGGGCGGCCACCATGCCCGGGCTGTTCGCCGCGGTGCAGCGGCTGGCCGAACGCACCGGCGCCCGCGTGGCGTGGATTCCGCGCCGGGCGGGTGAGCGTGGTGCGCTGGACGCCGGTGCGGTGCCGACGCTGCTGCCCGGTGGCGCGCCGGTCACCGACGCCGGGGCCCGTGCCGCGCTGGAGAAGCTGTGGCGGCTGCCGGAGGGCTCGCTGCCTGCCGAGCCGGGCCGGGACACCGCGGGCATCCTGGCCGCTGCCGCCGCAGGCGAGCTGGACGCGCTGGTGGTCGGCGGTGTCGACCCGGACGACCTGCCCGACCCGCGGGCGGCGCGCGAAGCGCTGGACAAGGTCGGCTTCGTGCTGAGCCTGGAGATGCGCCCGTCGGCCGTCACCGAGCGGGCCGACGTGGTGCTGCCGATCGCCCCGACCGCGGAGAAGGCTGGCACGTTCCGCAACTGGGAGGGCCGTGACCGGCCGTTCGAGGTCACGCTGCAGAACACCGGCGCGGTGCCGGACTGCCGGGTGCTGGACACCCTGGCGGTCGAGATGGATGTCGACCTGTTCACCCAGACCCCGAAGGCGGCGCGGGCGGACTTCGACCGGGCGGCGAACTCGGTCACCCGCCCGGCGGCCACGCCCGTCGAGGCCGCCCCCGAGGCCGAGCAGGCGAAGGCCGAGACGAACGGCCACGTGAAGCTGTCCACCTGGCGGCAGCTGATCGACAACGGGTCGCTGCAGGTTGAGGAGCCGCACCTGGCGGGTACCGCGCGTCCTGCCGTGCTGCGGCTGAACGAGGCGACCGCGCAGCGGCACGGCATCGTCCCGGGCGAGCCGGCGACGATCCGCACCGAGCGCGGCGAGCTGAGCTTCCCCGCGGAGATCGCCGACCTGCCCGACGACGTGGTGTGGGTGCCGTCCCGCTCGCCCGTGGGCGTGTACGAGGCGCTCGGTGTCGGACACGGCGGCCTGGTGCAGCTGAGCGCGGGCACCGCCGCCGGTGCCGAATCCGCGGAAGGTCCCGCCGGTGAAACGGGAGGTGCGGCGTGAGCACGCTGTTCCTGGCGCAGGCGCAGCAGGAGGCATCGCGCGCCGAAGTGCTGGCCGACGACCCCTGGTGGCTGGTGCTGCTGAAGGTGGTCGTGCTGTTCGCCTTCGGCGTGGTGATGACCCTGTTCATGATCAACTGGGAGCGCAAGGTCGTCGCCCGGATGCAGCACCGCGTCGGCCCCAACCGGGTCGGGCCGGGCGGCTGGCTGCAGTCGCTCGCCGACGGCCTGAAGCTGGCGTTCGTCGAGGAGATCATCCCGGACGGCGCCGACCGCAAGGTCTACTGGCTGGCCCCGGTCATCTCGTCCACCACGGCGTTCGTCGGCTTCGCCGTGCTGCCGTTCGGCCCGAAGGTGACGATCTTCGGCGAGGAGACCTACCTGCAGCTGGTTGACCTCCCGGTGGGTGTGCTGGTGGTGCTGGCCTGCTCGGCCGTCGGCGTGTACGGCATCGTGCTCGGCGGCTGGGCGTCCGGCTCGCCGTATCCACTGCTCGGTGCGTTGCGCTCGGCGGCCCAGGTGATCAGCTACGAGATCGCGATGGGCCTGAGCCTGGTCGCGGTCATCCTGTACGCGCAGTCGCTGTCCACCGGTGACATCGTGGACGCGCAGCAGAACGGCTGGTTCGCACTGCTGCTGTTCCCCAGCTTCGTGATCTTCGTGATCGCCATGGTCGGCGAGACCAACCGGGCGCCGTTCGACCTGCCGGAGGCCGAGTCCGAGCTGGTCGGTGGCTTCCACACCGAGTACAGCTCGCTGAAGTTCGCGCTGTTCTTCCTCGCCGAGTACGTGAACATGGTGGTGCTGTCCGGCTTCGCCGCCACGCTGTTCCTCGGCGGGTACATGGCGCCATGGCCCATCTCGGCGATCGGCGACGGGTACTTCAACACCGGCTGGTGGCCGGTGCTGTGGTTCCTCGTCAAGATGCTGGCGTTCCTGTTCTTCTACATCTGGCTGCGCGGCACGCTGCCCCGGTTCCGCTACGACCAGTTCATGCGGCTGGGCTGGAAGGTGCTGGTGCCGGTCAGCCTGGCCTGGGTGGTGCTCATCGCCGGGGTGCGGGCGCTGCGCACCGACGGCAACGTCGGCTCCACCGAGATCGTGATCTTCGGCGGCGCCGCGGTGCTGCTCATCGTGCTGCTGACGCTGCTGATCCCGGAACGCAAGGTCGAGGTCACCGACCGCATCCCGCTGGCGGGCAGCGGCTTCCCGGTGCCGCCCGCGGACCTGGAAGTGCCGGAGAAGACACCGCGGCAGCTCGCCCTGGAGAAGGCCGAGCGCAAGCGCAAGCGGCTGGCCAAGGCCGGTGCCGCCAGCACCACGAGCTCGTCGGCCAGTGCCGACAAGGAGGGCAGCGACGATGGGGATGCTTGATCCGATCAAGGGCTTCGGCGTCACCTTCTCGACGATGTTCAAGAAGGTGGTCACCGAGGAGTACCCGGAGGTCTTCTACCCGACTGCCCCGCGGTACCACGGTCGCCACCAGCTCAACCGGCACCCGGACGGCCTGGAGAAGTGCGTCGGCTGCGAGCTGTGCGCGTGGGCCTGCCCGGCGGACGCGATCTTCGTGGAAGGCGCCGACAACACCGAGGAGGAGCGCTACTCCCCCGGTGAGCGGTACGGCAAGAACTACCAGATCAACTACCTGCGCTGCATCGGCTGCGGGTTGTGCATCGAGGCGTGCCCGACCCGCTCGCTGACCATGCTCAACTTCTACGAGCTGGCCGACGACGACCGGCAGAAGTTGATCTACACCAAGGAGGACCTGCTCGCCCCGCTGCTGCCGGGCATGGAGGCGCCGCCGCACCCGATGCGGCTGGGCGACGACGAGCAGGACTACTACGTGCGGGGGCCTGAGCTGGCTCGGCAGGCCGGCCAGGACCGGCAGTCCAGCGAGGTGAGCGCGCAATGAGCTCGATGGTGCTGGCGCAAGCCGCCGGCGAGGTGTCCACCGGGGAAGCCGTCACGTTCTGGATCCTCGGTCCCGCCGCGCTGGCGGGCGGCCTCGGCATGATCTTCAGCCGCAGCGCGGTGCACTCGGCGCTGTGGCTGGTGCTGAGCATGCTCAGCCTCGGCGTGCTGTACATGGTGCAGTCGGCGCCGTTTCTGGGTTTCACCCAGATCATCGTCTACACCGGCGCGGTGATGATGCTGTTCCTGTTCGTGCTGATGATGGCCGGACGGGAGAACGCCGACTCGGTGGTCGAGGTGCTGCGCGGCCAGCGGGTGCTGGCGGCGTTGTTCGGCATCGGCTTCGCCGGGCTGCTGGTCGCCGGGGTGACCAGGGCACTGACCAACGTGACCCCGGCGCCGCAGCTCGACCCGAACAGCCCCACCGGCGGCGGGGCAGGCGGGCTCGGCAGGCTCATCTTCACCGACTACCTGTTCGGCTTCGAGCTCACCGCGATCTTGCTCATCGTGGCCGCGCTGGCCGGTATCGTGCTGGCCACCCGCGACCGCCGCAACGAAGGCGCGAAGAAGACCCAGAAGGAACTGGTCGAGGCGCGCTTCCGCGGTGAGTACAAGCGCAAGACGCCGTTCCCCGGTCCCGGCGTGTTCGCCACCTCCAACTCGGTGGCCACCCCCGCGCTGCTGCCGGACGGCCGGGTGGCGCCCGAGTCGCTGTCCGACCTGATCGAGTCGACCACCGCCGCGCAGCTGATCGCCAAGCACGAGCGGCTTGCCGTCGCGGCCGAGGACGCCAAGCGGGCCGAGCAGGCCAAGGCGCTGGTGAGCGGCTCGTCCGGCCGGGAGGGCTCGCCGGGTGAGGAGGAGGCGAAATGACCCCCACCTACTACCTGCTGCTGTCCGCGCTGCTGTTCACCATCGGCGTGGTCGGCGTGCTGGTGCGGCGCAACGCCATCGTGGTGTTCATGTGCATCGAGCTGATGCTCAACGCGGTGAACCTGACGCTGGTGACGTTCGCCCGGATCAACGGCGAGCTCGACGGCCAGGTGATGGCGTTCTTCGTGATGGTGGTGGCGGCCGCCGAGGTGGTGGTCGGCCTGGCCATCATCATGGCCATCTTCAAGTCCCGCCGGTCGGCCTCGGTCGACGACACCAACCTGCTCAAGTACTGATCATGTGGGGAGATTTGCCGATGTGCTGGCGTAGGGCGCGCGTGACGACTCCCGGAGTGGCATCGTGATCGAAACATCGTGGTTGCTGATCGCCTTCCCCGCGTTCGGCGCGCTCGTGCTGCTGGCTGGTGGGCGACGTACCGACGCCTGGGGCCACTGGCTGGGCTGCGCGACGGTGATCGCGTCGTTCGTGTACGGCCTGATCCTGTTCCTCTCCAGTGACGGATCGACCCAGGACACCACGGTCTTCTCCTGGATTCCGGTGTCCGACCTGCAGGTCGAGTTCGGGCTGCGCATCGACGCGCTGTCGCTGGCCTTCGTGCTGCTGATCACCGGCGTCGGGTCGCTGATCCACATCTACGCCACCGGCTACATGGCCGACGACCCCGGCCGTCGCCGCTTCTTCGGGTACTTCAACCTGTTCGTCGCGGCGATGCTCATCCTGGTGCTCGGCAACGGCTTCGTGACGTTGTACCTGGGCTGGGAAGGCGTCGGCCTGGCCTCCTACCTGCTGATCGGCTGGTACCAGAACAAGCCGGCGGCGGCCACCGCGGCCAAGAAGGCGTTCGTGATGAACCGGGTCGGCGACGTCGGCCTTGCGCTGGCCATCTTCCTGATGTGGTCGCACATCGGGTCGACCCAGTACAGCGAGGTCTTCGCAGGCATCGGCCAGGTGGACCAGAACGTGGTGCTGGCCATCGGCCTGCTGTTGCTGCTCGGTGCGTGCGGCAAGTCCGGCCAGTTCCCGCTGCAGGCCTGGTTGCCGGACGCGATGGAGGGCCCGACCCCGGTCTCCGCGCTCATCCACGCGGCGACCATGGTGACCGCCGGCGTCTACCTGGTGGCCCGGTCCTCCCCGATCTACAACGCGAACCCGGACGCGCAGCTGGCGGTGGCGCTTGTCGGCGCGTTCACCCTGCTGCTCGGCGCGATCATCGGCTGCGCCTACGACGACATCAAGAAGGTGCTGGCCTACTCCACGGTGAGCCAGATCGGGTACATGATGCTGGCCGTCGGGCTCGGTCCGTTCGGCTACGCGCTGGGCATCATGCACCTGCTCACCCACGGCTTCTTCAAGGCGGGGCTGTTCCTCGGCGCCGGGTCGGTCTCGCACGGCATGCACGGCGAGCTGGACATCCGGCGCATGGGTGGCCTGTGGCGGAAGATGCCGATCACGTTCGTCACGTTCGGTCTCGGCTACCTGGCCCTGATCGGCTTCCCGTTCACCGCGGGCTACTTCTCCAAGGACGCCATCATCGCCGCGGCGTTCGGCCAGGAAGGCTGGCGCGGCTGGGTGTTCGGCGGCGCGGCCCTGCTCGGCGCGGGCATCACCGCCTTCTACATGACCCGTCTGGTGCTGATGACGTTCTTCGGCAAGGCCCGCTGGCAGGAGCTGAAGACCGCCGACGGCAAGGAGTACCACCCGCACGAGTCGCCACCGGTGATGACCGTGCCGATGATCCTGCTGGCGGTCGGCTCGGTCGGGGCGGGTGCGTTCCTCGCGCTCGGCGACACGCTGGCGGAGTGGCTGACCCCGTCGGTCGGCGCGCTGCAGGAAAGCCACGGCGGCGTGATCGGCCACTCGCTGGTGCCGTTCCTGGTGGTCGGCATCTCCGCCGTCGGTGTGCTGCTGGCCTGGCTGTTCGTGGGCCGCAAGGACGTCCCGGTGGAGCGGCCGCAGCAGGTCAGCGCGGTGGTCCGGGCAGCACGCGCGGACCTGTACGGCAACGCGCTGAACGAGGCGTTGTTCGCCCGCCCAGGCATCTGGCTGTCGCGGGCGCTGGTGTTCGTGGACAACCGTGGCGTGGACGGGTTGGTGAACGGTCTGGCGGCGCTGCTCGGCGGTAGCTCCGGGCGGCTGCGCAGGCTGCAGACCGGGTTCGTCCGGTCTTACGCCCTGACGATGCTGATCGGTGGCTTCGCGCTGGTCGGCGCCCTGTTGATGGTGAGGTTCGGATGACCTGGCTGCTCGCACTCATCCTGCTACCGCTGATCGGCTCGGCGGCGGTCGCCGTGTTGCGGCACAACCGCCGGGTCGCCAAGCTCACCGCGTTCGCCTTCTCGCTGGTCACGCTGGCCATGGTGGTGCCGCTGTGGCTGAGCTACGACCCGGACGGCGAGCGGCTGCAACAGACCACGTCGATCGACTGGATCCCGGCGTGGGGCATCCACATCTCGTTCGGCGTGGACGGCATCGCGCTGGTGATGATCGCGGTCATCGCGGTGCTGGTGCCGATGATCGTGCTGCTGTTCGGCATCACCGACAAGCTGCCCAGGGGCCGCACGCCCGGCGGGTTCCTGTCGCTGATCCTGCTCGAGCAGAGCTTGACCATCGCGGTGTTCGCCGCCACCGACGTCTTCCTGTTCTACGTGCTGTTCGAGGTCATGCTCGTCCCGATGTACTTCCTCATCGGGAACTACGGCGGCTCGAACCGGCAGTACGCGGCGGTCAAGTTCTTCCTGTACTCGTTCCTCGGCGGCCTGATCATGCTGGCGGCGGCGATCGGCGCCTACTCGGTGGCCGCCGACGAGCTCGGCCAGGGCACGTTCGACTGGCAGACGCTGTCCCAGGCGGTGTCGCAGGCGCCGCTGGAGACCCAGACCTGGCTGTTCCTGGGCTTCTTCGTGGCCTTCGCGGTGAAGGCGCCGCTGGTGCCGTTCCACACGTGGCTGCCGGACGCCGCCGGGCAGGCGCCGATCGGGGTGACCGTGCTCCTGGTCGGCGTGCTGGACAAGGTCGGCACGTTCGGTTTCCTGCGTTACAGCCTGCCGATGTTCCCGGACGCCTCGGCCGAGCTGGCGCCGCTGGTGCTGGTGCTGGGCGTGGCGGGCATCCTGTACGCCTCGATCGTGGCCGCGGGCCAGACGGACATGAAGCGGTTCGTCGCGTACGTGTCCATCGCCCACTTCGGCTTCATCGCGCTGGGCATCTTCGCGTTCACCGAGCAGGCGCAGGTGGGCTCGGTGACCTACATGCTCAACCACAGCCTGGCCACCGGCATGCTGATCTTCGTCCTCGGCATGGTGATCGCGCGCGGCGGCTCGACGCAGATCCCGGACTACGGCGGCATGAGCAAGGTGACCCCGCTGCTGGCGGGCTTCCTGCTCGTCGCGGGCCTGTCCACCATGTCGCTGCCCGGCACCAACGCGTTCGTCTCCGAGTTCCTGGTGTTGCTCGGCTCGTTCGCCGCGCAGCCGGTGTACGCGACGCTGGCGACCATCGGCATGATCCTGGCGGCCATCTACGTGCTGTGGCTGTACCAGCGGATCATGCAGGGCCCGGTGCGCGGTGACGCGCTGGTCGGCGCCGGGGGCGGCCCGGGCACCGCGCAGGCGCCCGCAACCGCGGCCCGCAGGGCCATCAAGGACGTGGGCAGCCGCGAGCTGTTCGTGCTGGTGCCGCTGGTCGCGTTGATCATCGGGCTCGGTGTCTATCCGAAGCCGGTGCTGGACACCGTGACCCCGTCGGTGCAACCCACCGTTTCCGTCGGTGAAGGAAGGTAACGAGTGATGGACCTCGCGCAAGGCGGTCCCGCCACTGCGTTGGGCGTGCCGAGTATCGATGTCGCGGCCGTGCTGCCGCTGTTGATCGTCTTCACCGCCGGCGCGGTTGGCGTGCTGTTGGAGGCCGTGCTGCCGCGGAACCAGCGTTGGCCTGCGCAGGTCGCGCTGAGCCTGACGTCGGTCGTCGGCGCGGGTGTGGCGCTGGCGGTGTACGTCACGGGTGATTTCGAGAGCACCACGACGTTCCGTGCCGAGGAGGCATCGTCCGGCGCGCTGGCGGTGGACACCCCGGCACTGTTCCTGTGGGGCACGTTGCTGGTGCTCGGCCTGCTGGCGTTGCTGCTGATCGCCGACCGGTCGGTGGAGCCGGGCGGGGCGTTCGTCAGCAAGGCGGCCCTGCGCGGCGGTGCCGCGGGCGGCACGGACACCCTGACCAAGGAGCAGACGTTCACCGGCATGCAGACCGAGGTCTTCCCGCTGACGCTGTTCGCGCTCGGCGGCATGATGACCTTCTGCGCGGCGAACGACCTGCTCACCATGTTCATCGCGCTCGAGGTGCTGTCGCTGCCGCTGTACCTGATGTGCGGCCTGGCCCGGCGGCGCCGGCTGATCTCCCAGGAAGCCGCGGTCAAGTACTTCCTGCTGGGCGCGTTCGCCTCGGCGTTCTTCCTGTACGGCCTCGGCTTGCTGTACGGGTACGCGGGCTCGGTGAAGCTGGCGGACATCGCCGTCGCGGCGCAGGGCACCGACCGGTCCGACACGCTGCTGTTCGCCGGGCTGGGCCTGCTGGCCATCGGGCTGCTGTTCAAGGGCTCGGTCGGCCCGTTCCACACCTGGACCCCGGACGTCTACCAGGGCGCCCCGACCCCGGTCACCGCGTTCATGGCGGCTTGCACCAAGGTGGCGGCCTTCGGCGGCCTGCTGCGGGTGCTGACTGTCAGCTTCGAGTCGACCTCGTGGGAGTGGCGCAGCGTGCTGTCGGTGGTGGCCGTGGTGTCGATGGCCATCGGCGCCATCCTGGGCCTGACCCAGCGCGACGTGAAGCGGATGATCGCCTACTCGTCCATCGCGCACGCCGGGTTCCTGGTCGTCGGGGCCATGGCGCTGACCGAGGACGGCCTGTCGGCCACGCTGTTCTACCTGCTGGCCTACGGGTTCACCACGCTGGCCGCGTTCGGTGTGGTCTCGCTGGTGCGTGACTCCAGCGGCGAGGCGACGGACCTGTCGGCATGGGCCGGCCTGGCCAAGCGGTCGCCGCTGGTCGCCGCGACGTTCACGGTGCTGCTGCTCGCGCTCGCCGGCATCCCGCTGACCAGCGGCTTCGTCGGCAAGTTCGCGGTGTTCGAGGCCGCGCTGTCCGACGGGATGGCGCCGCTGGTGGTGATCGCCCTGGTGGCCAGCGCCATCGCGGCGTTCTACTACCTGCGCGTGGTGGTGCTGATGTACTTCAGCGAGCCCGCGCCGGACGGCCCCGCGGTGACGGTGCCCGGCGTGTTCACCACGACGGCGATCGCGGTCGGCACCATCGCCACGTTGGTGCTCGGGATCGTGCCCACGTTCGCGCTCGACTGGGCGTCGGCCGGTGGCTTCGTCTTCTGACGGCCGGCTCCTCGGCCAGTGGAAGCGGGCCGGGCGACGCCCGTTAGGCTGACTGGCGTGTCTGACGCCAAGCGCATGGCCGAGTTGCAGGCCGCAGTTGGTTTGCGCATCGCCGACGAGGCATTGCTTGCCGAGCTGGCCACCGGCCTGGCGAAGGTGGAGAAGCTGCTCCGGGAAGCCGTGCGCAGTGACGTCGAGTTCGTCGACGCCGCGGCGCGGCACCTGACCGAGGCGGGCGGCAAGCGGTTCCGGCCCATGTTCACGCTGCTGGCCAGCCAGTTCGGCAACGGGGCATCCGACGACGTGATCACCGCCGCGGCCGCGGTCGAGCTGGTGCACCTGGCCACGCTCTACCACGACGACGTGATGGACGAGGCCACCATGCGGCGGGGTGCGCAGAGCGCCAACGCCCGGTGGGACAACACCGTGGCGATCCTCACCGGTGACCTGCTGTTCGCGCACGCCTCGCGGCTGGTCGCCCAGCTGGGCACCGAGCCGACGCGGATCATCGCGGAGACGATGAACGAGCTGGTCACCGGCCAGATCCGGGAGACGGTGGGGGCGCGCGACGGCGAGGACCCGATCCAGCACTACCTGACCGTGATCGCCCAGAAGACCGGATCGCTGATCGCCACGTCCGGCCGGTTCGGGGCCTTGCTGTCCGGGGCGAGTGCCGAGCACGTGGCCGCCATGCGGAAGTTCGGCGCGATCATCGGCGTCGCGTTCCAGATCTCCGACGACATCATCGACATCGCGTCCGGATCGGACGTGCTGGGCAAGGAACAGGGCACCGATCTGCGCGAAGGCGTGCGGACTCTGCCGATGCTGTACGCCTTGCACGACGACAAGGACAATGCCCGTCTGATCGAGTTGCTGACGACCCCGCTCACCGACGACGACGAGATCGCCGAGGCGATCGAGCTGCTGCGCTCGTCGGCGGGCTTGCGGCACGCGCGCGAGACGTTGCGCGAATACACTCTGCGGGCCAGGGCCGAGTTGGCGTCGTTGCCGGAGTCGGCCGCACGCGACGCGTGCGAGTCCGTCGCCGACTACCTCGCCGCTCGCACGACCTAGACGCTCCGGGCCGCCGGTGCCCGCCGCCGGCGGATGGACGGAAGGAGACCGCGCAGACCATGTCCTCCCTGTTCGGAGAAGTCTGGTTCTGGAGCCTGCTGTCGTTCCTGCTCGGCGCGCTGCTCACCTGGGTGCTGCTGGTACGGCCCCTGCAGCAGCGGGCCAACCACCTCGAGCAGCAGCTGCACGAGGTGGCGCGCGGGACCCAGCGGGCCCAGCCGGGGCAGGCGGAGCCCGGCGGACGGCCGCAGCAGGCGCCGGAGTACCGGCAGTCGTCGAGCTCGGTCTTCGACGAGCCGGTGCCGCCGACCCGCCGGCACGACTGGCTGGAACGGGACAGCCTGTCGGCGCGGCCCCGGAACGACGACGAGCCCGACGCCGTCGACCAGTTCGTTCGGGACGAGGACGAGCGCGAGCGGGCGGAGTACCACGAGTACGCCGAGGAAATGCGCGGCACGCCCACCCGTGAGCACGACCGGTCTGCCGGCTACGCCGAGGACGACTTCGAGCCGGACCGTCCTGAGCCTTTCGAGCAGGAGCCGTATCGGCGCGAGTGGTCGCACCCGCAAGCCGACCACGAGGACTTCGACCACCGCGGTGATCCGGCCGACGAGCAGCCGGGCCGGTTCCACGAACGCGCCGGAGCAGCCGAGGCCGATCCGTCGGCCGCTGACGACGGCGAGGTCACCCGGGTGCAGCCGGTGATCTCGGCCGCGGCCTCGGATCGGACCCCCCGGGACGTCGACGACGAGCCGCCGGGGAGCTTGTTCGAGCCCGACCAGCCCGCAGGCGGGTCGATCGCGGACCGGCTCGGCGGTGCCGACGACACGGCGGACACCCCGGGCTTTGCGGCGCTCGACGATCCGTCGGAGGAGGTCGAGCGGGCTCCGAGCGCCGACCGAGACCAGGCCACCGGGCAGGCGCAGGCCGCGGAGCATGCCGCGCCGCCGGTGGACACGTGGCCGGAGACCCCCACGCAGATCCAGCCCCGAGTGCTCGGGTCGGCGGACATCGACCTGGCCGGTGACCAGGAGCTGGAGGAGTTCACGCGGCGTGTGCCGCGGCGTTCTGCGTCGACCCCGCCGCCGGTACGGCCGCAGCCCGCGCCGACAGCGTCGGCCGAATCTGCTGCCCCGGCAGCGCCGGGCCGCGCAGAGTCTGCGTCCACGCAGGCGGAATCCACCGGCGCGTATGCGCCAGTGTCGTCTGCTCAGACGGATGCTCCGACAGAGGGTCCGGCGCCTGAGCAGCCGAGTGCTCCGGCCGCACCTCAGCAGCCGGCGGGATTCGAAAGCACCGAGTTCGAGACGGAATCCGCTGCGGGGCCTGCCGCTGAGCCGGAAGTGCCTGCGATGTTCCACCAGCCGGAGGTGGCGCAAGCCGAGGCGGCCGCCGGACACCAGGCGGCGGAAACGTCCGCAGCGCAGCCCGAGACGACAACGGGCTTCCAGCCCGCCGACACCTCGGCGATACGGCCGGACGCCCCGGTCGCGTTCCGGCCCACGGAAGCACCCGACGTGCAGGCGCCCACGCCGAGCGGTTTCTCTGCCCCGGCGCCGCAGGCCCAGCCGGGCGAAACGCAACTCCCGGACGCTCCGGCCGAGCCCGTTTCGGCGGCTCCGCAGCAGGGCGACGAGTGGACTCCGGACTCCCCGGAATGCAGGGACAGTCGGGAAGGCGCACCCAGCGGTGTCGCCGCATCGGCGGTCGGCGACCACGGCGACCACGGCGACCAACCGAGCCTGTTCACCGAGCCGGAGAAACCGGCCGTGGCGCCGGAGGTCGGCCCGGACGGCCGTTTGCCGGACATCGAGCCGCAGCTGGATCCGGAAACCGGCTTGCCCAAGCGGACCAGGGGTGCCACGCACCAGATCCGCGGCGGGTTCGAGCCGCCGAAGCCGATCAAGCCGAGCATGCGTCCGGTGGCCCGGCGTGTTCCGCAGGCGAACGTTCCGTCGGGCGGCTCGCTGTTCGAGCCGGCGTCGTCGAAGGGGGCGAAGGCGCAGCCGTCCGGCGCGCAGCTGCCGCCGCCAGGGCCGTTCGGGCCCGGGTCGGCGATGCCGCTGCCCGGCGGTGGCCGTCCGGGACCCGAGTACCGGGTGAAGGGCAGCGTGACCGCGTTGCGGTACTGCCCGGAGGATTCGCCGCGGTTCAACGAGATGGTCGCGGAAGTGTGGTTCACCAGCGTGGCGGACGCCGAGCGGGTGGGTTTCCGGCCGTTGGAGGGCTGACACGGCCGCGGGCTGCCAAGGCCGCGGGTCGACATGGCCGCGGGCCGACGGGACTGCGGCCGACGGCTGGCACGTCCCCTCGCCGTGCGCCGGGCGACTCGTGCTGCCAGGGCGGTCGGGTACCGGGTTGCGCGCCGTGACGGTCGCGCCGGAACCGCGCTCGCCGTCGAGCTTCCAGCCTCGACGGCCGAGTGATCAAGCCTGCGTCACGCGACGGTCCAGGTGTCGCTGCCGTTGAGCAGCGCCTGCAGGTCGGCGTCCTGCTTCTGGCGTGCCGACTCCACCTGCGCCCGCACCGCGTCGTCGTACGTCGTGCGGTCGACCTGGCGGAAGATCCCGATCGGGGTGTGCGACAGGTCCTGGCCGCCCAGCCGGGACAACGCGAACGCGTACGCCGGGTCGGCGATCGTCGGGTCGTGGGTGACGATGGTGTCCGGGTCGATGTCGGCCACCTTGGCGATGTCGAAGCCGAAGTCGCCGCGCACCACCGCGTACTCGTTCTCCGGTCCGAACACGATCGGCTCGCCCGGCCGCAGCGGCACGATCCGCCGCGCCGACTCGTCCTTGTCCTTCAGCACGTCGAACGCGCCGTCGTTGAAGATCGGACAGTTCTGGTAGATCTCCACGAACGCCGACCCGCGGTGCTGCGTCGCCGCGGTGAGCACCTCGGTCAGCCCGGCCTTGTCCGAGTCCAGCGCCCGCGCCACGAACGTCGCCTCGGCGCCCAGCGCCAGGCTGATCGGGTTGAACGGATGGTCCAGCGAGCCCATCGGGGTGGACTTGGTGATCTTGCCTTCCTCGCTGGTCGGCGAGTACTGGCCCTTGGTCAGGCCGTAGATGCGGTTGTTGAACAGCAGGATCTTGATGTTCACGTTGCGCCGCAGCGCGTGGATCAGGTGGTTCCCGCCGATGGACAGCGCGTCGCCGTCACCGGTGATGACGAACACCGACAGATCCGGCCTGGCCACCGCCAGCCCGGTGGCGATCGCGGGCGCCCGGCCGTGGATCGAGTGGAAGCCGTAGGTGTTCATGTAGTACGGGAACCGGCTGGAGCAGCCGATGCCCGACACGAACACGATGTTCTCCCGCTTGACGCCCAGGCTGGGCAGGAACGCCTGCATCGTGTTGAGCACGACGTAGTCGCCGCACCCGGGGCACCAGCGCACTTCCTGGTCGGACTTGAAGTCCTTGGCCTTGTAGGCCTCGTCGGTGGTCGGCACTCCGTCCAGCCCGCCGATGCGCGGGAGTCCGAGGTCGATGCTCATTCCACAGCCTCCGTCAGCGCGTGGACGTCGGATCCGTCGGCGGCAGGCGGCTCGGTGTCGTTGATGACGTCGGTGAACACCTCGGCCAGTTCGGCCGCCTTGAACGGCAGCCCGGCCACCTTGGTGTGTGACCGGATGTCGACCAGGTAGCGGGCGCGCAGCACGCCGGCCAGCTGGCCCAGGTTCATCTCCGGCACGATCACCACGTCGTAGCGTTCCAGCACCGAGCCGAGGTTGGCCGGCAGCGGGTTGAGGTAGCGCAGGTGCGCCTGGGCGATGCGCATGCCCGAGCGGCGCACCCTCCGGCACGCCGCACCGATCGGCCCGTACGACGAACCCCAGCCGAGCGCCAGCACCCGCGCGTCCCCGGTCGGGTCGTCGACCTCGACGTCCGGAACCTTGATGCCGTCGATCTTCGCCTGGCGCAGCCGCACCATCCGGTCGTGGTTGTCCGGGTCGTAGGAGATGTTGCCCTTGTTGTCGGCCTTCTCCAGCCCGCCGATGCGGTGCTCCAGGCCAGGGGTGCCGGGGATGGCCCATTCCCTGGCCAGCGTCTCGGTGTCCCGCACGTACGGCCAGAACTCGTTGCTGCCGTCCATGGCGTTCGGCTCGGAAGCGAACGTCACGGTCAGGTCCGGCAGCTCGTCGACGTTCGGGATGCGCCACGGCTCGGAGCCGTTGGCGAGCGCGCCGTCGGACAACAGGATGACCGGGGTGCGGTAGGTCAGCGCGATGCGCGCCGCCTCCAACGCCATGTCGAAGCAGTCACCCGGCGAGCACGGCGCCACCACCGGCACCGGGGACTCACCGTTGCGGCCGTAGAGGGCCTGCAGCAGGTCCGCCTGCTCGGTCTTGGTCGGCAGGCCGGTGGACGGGCCACCCCGCTGGACGTCGATCACCACCAGCGGCAGTTCGGTCATCACCGCCAGGCCGATCGTCTCCGACTTCAGCGCGACACCGGGGCCGGACGTGCTGGTCACACCGAGCGCGCCACCGTAGGAGGCCCCCAGTGCGGCGCCGATGCCCGCGATCTCGTCCTCGGCCTGCATGGTGATGACGTTGAACGCCTTGTGCTTGCTCAGCTCGTGCAGGATGTCCGAGGCCGGGGTGATCGGGTAGGAACCCAGCACCACCGGCAGGCCCGAGCGCTGCCCGGCCGCGATGATGCCGTAAGCCAGCGCGAGATTCCCGGTGATCTGCCGGTAGGTACCCGGCGGCAGCTTCGCCGGCGCCACGTCGTAGGTCACCGAGAAGGCCTCGGTGGTCTCGCCGTAGTTCCATCCGGCGCGGAAGGCCAGGATGTTCGCCTCGGCGATGTCCGGCTTGCGGGCGAACTTGGTGCGCAGGAAGTTCTCCGTGCCCTCGGTGGGGCGGTGGTACATCCAGGAGAGCAGGCCGAGGGCGAACATGTTCTTGGCCCGCTCGGCGTCCTTCTTGCCGATGCCGAGGTGTTCGACCGCGCCACGGGTCAGCGTGGACATCGCCACCTTGTGCACCTGGTACTGGTCCAGCGAACCGTCGTCCAGCGGGTTGTCGGTGTAGCCGACCTTCGCCAGGTTGCGTTTGGTGAACTCGTCGGTGTTGGCGATGATCGTGCCGCCCGGGGGCAGGTCGTCGATGTTGGCCTTCAGCGCCGCGGGATTCATCACCACCAGCACGTCCGGCCGGTCGCCTGGGGTGAGGATGTCGTAGTCGGCGAAGTGCACCTGGAACGACGAGACGCCCGCCATGGTGCCCTGCGGGGCGCGGATCTCGGCAGGGAAGTTGGGCAGGGTCGCCAGGTCGTTGCCGAAGGCCGCGGTTTCCGAGGTGAACCGGTCACCGGTCAGCTGCATGCCGTCACCGGAGTCGCCGGCGAACCTGATGACCACCCGGTCGAGCTTCTCGACCGTGGTGGTGCGTTCTCCGGCAGCCTGACCCGGGGTGTTTTCGCTGGTGGACATGTGAATGAGGGAATCCCTCTCTGCGCTTCGAGTACGAGTCGCCTACCGAAGTTAGGCTCGACTCACCTCGAGGTTAGCTCGACGTGTGCCGAACCGACGAACCGGCTCGATGTGATTCCAGTCCGTGGACACCTGCCGTCGACCGTGTCGACTACCCGAATCAGCGCCCTGACCTGCTGATTGTGGTGCGCATCTCAGCGAGCCGGGTGGCGAATGTCTCCGAGGCGATCGACGCCAGCTGCGGCACGATCTCGGCGTTCACGGCGTCCGCGTGACGGGCCATCGTGGCGGTCTGACGCATGGTGCGCTTGGTGGTCACCAGCAGATCGCGGGGCGCCTTCTCCGCGCCCCTGGCGAATTCCACGGCGGCGGCGACAAGCTGTTCGTGGTCACCGTCCACCACGCGGTGGACCAGTCCCGCCGCGTGTGCCTGTTCGGCGCCGAGAACTTCGCCGAACAGCGTCATCGCCGCTGCCTGTTGCGGCCCGACGATGCGGTGTGCCATCCACGTCATGCCGCCGCCGGGGTGGATGCCCAGCTGGAGGAACCGGGTGTCGAAGCGGGCGTGCGGACCGGCGAACCGGACGTCGGCGGCCAGCGCCAGGTTGAGGCCGGCGCCCACGGCCGGGCCACCGACCGCCGCCAGGGTGGGAAGCGAGCATTCCGCCACGGCGAGAAACCCGGCGTAGATGGAGCGCAGCCCTTCCTCGGTGCCGGACGCCAGCGCCTCCAGATCGGCACCTGCGCAGAACGCCGGGGGTGTGCCGGTCACGACCACGGCGTGCACGTCCTGGTCGTCCTCTGCCGCGCGGACCGCGGCGGCAAGCTCCGCTGACAGGTCCACGGTGAGGGCATTCCGGCGCTTGGGGTTGTGCACGGTGAGCACGGCGACTTTGCCGATGCGGTCCTGGCGGATTCCGGCCTCGTCGGCCGGGTGCGGGGTTGCTGCGACCATGCGGCCGAGAGTACCCAGCGGGTGCCGCGACGTGTCAGTGCGGAACGGGGGGCCGCTCCAGCAGCGTGGACAGCACGACGGTGGACACCGTGCGGTCGATGATCTCCAGGCCGCGCAGCCGCTCCAGCGCCGACTCCAGATGATGGATGTCGGCGGCACGAAGGTGCACGATGGCGTCCGCGGCACCGGACACCGTGTACGCGGCGGCCACTTCCGGCAACTCGATGAGGCTCGACCGGATCCGCGACGGCGGAACGTTGCCCCGGCAGTGCACTTCCACGAAAGCTTCGGTTCCCCAGCCCAGCGCGCGCGGGTCGACGACCGCGGTGAAGCCGCGCAGTACCCCCGAATCCAACAGCTTGTCGACGCGGCGCTTGACGGCCGGGGCGGACAGCCCGACCACCTTGCCGATCTCCGCGTACGAAGACCGGGCATTGGCGACCAAACACGAAATGATTCGCTGGTCAATCGAGTTCATACGCAATGTTTAGCACGTGCATGCGCAAAAGTGAGCAATTGATCGCCGCTGTGCTTGCATCGTAGATTGACGGCATGACCGCCGTTGCTGTTCGCCAGACGTCGCCTGCCCACCGGCAGGCGGAACCACGTCACTACCTGATGTGCCCACCGCGGTACTTCGCGGTGGACTACGCCATCAATCCGTGGATGGACCCGAGCAAGCCGGTGTCGGTGGATCTGGCCATGCTGCAGTGGACCGAACTGCGGGACACCTACCGCAAGCTCGGCCACACCGTGGAGGAGATCGAGCCGGTCGAGGGCCTGCCCGACATGGTGTTCGCCGCGAACTCGGGAACGGTGATCGACGGTCGCGTGCTGGGTGCACGGTTCCGTGCCGAGCAGCGCCAGGCCGAGGCGGAGTACTACCGGCGCTGGTTCGTCGAGCACGGCTACCGCGACGTGGTGATGCCCACCAAGATCAACGAAGGCGAGGGCGACCTGACCTGGACCGGGTCGGTTCTGCTGGCGGGCACCGGATTCCGCACCGATCCGGCGGCGCACGCCGAGGCGCAGGAGGTCCTCGGCGTGCCGGTGGTGACGCTGCAGCTGGTCGACCCGCGCTACTACCACCTGGACACCGCGCTGATGGTGCTGACCACGGCGACCGAGGACCGCCCGGCGGAGGTGGCCTACTACCCGAAGGCCTTCTCGCCCGGCTCCCTGCGGGTGTTGCAGCGGATGTTCCCGGACGCGGTGCTGGCCAGCGACGAGGACGCGGAGACGTTCGGGTTGAACGGAGTCTCCGACGGCCGCAACGTGGTGTTGTCCGCGCAGGCCGTCGGCTTGGCCGAGCAGCTTGCCGAGCGCGGCTACCAGCCGCACCTGGTCGACATGTCCGAGCTGCGCAAGGCGGGCGGCGGCCCGAAGTGCTGCACGTTGGAGCTGCGCGACTGAGCTGGCCGATCGGCGCACGAACCTCGGGCCGGCCGCGCGGGTACGGGCAGCCTGTGTGTTCTGGGTGGATCAGCCGCCACGCTGGGCCACGGGTGCAGGCGGCACAGCGCGTGCGGGTACGGGCGACCCACGTGCTTCTCGGCAGGCCAAGCCCGCGAAGGTAGCCGACAACGGCGTCGGGTGCCGGCGCGCAGGTACGCATGACCGAGACCGATGACGAAAGGCTCCCGGAGGCGTGTGCCAGGGAGCCTTTCTCCTTGGCGTCGGCTCGAACGGATGCGTCTGGCGCCGGGTTGCCGGCTCGGACGACCTGCTCGCCGTCCGCACCGTGGGCTGTTCGCCACGCTCGGCCATCGGCACCAGGCCGTCGCCGCTCCTGGATCGGTAAGACGGATTCTGAACACGCTGGCGTGATCTTTCCTGCGCTCCCGCCATTTGATTGATGAAGAATCGAGCAGGGCGTGGCACGAAACAGACGTTCGGGGCGAACAGGTCATCGGCGGTACGAGCGCGGACTGGGCAAATGGCGGCAATCAGAGCGTGCGCGAGGCGGGCTGACCGTGTGCTGCGGACGAAATTTGCCGAACTGTTCGGAAGCGCTTCGTGATCGACCGGTTACGGATCGTCGGTCGATTGACGGCTCCGGCCGTCGACACGCGATGAAGTGCCTGGTCAGGGCGCTGTGGTCGGAATCATCGGAACTTCGGTGTGGTCAGGCGCGTTGAATCGTGGACGGAGGGGCGAGAAACCGGCCATCGGGAGGCGCAAGCAAGTGCACAGGCATCAGAACGGCATCAAGACCGTGCTGCTGCTGGGCTTGATGAGCGCACTCATCATCGGCATCAGCAGCCTCTTCGGGCGTGGTGCGGTGTACATCGGTTTGCTCATTGCGCTGGCCGTCAACGGATTCGCCTACTTCAACTCGGACAAGCTGGCGCTGCGTGCGATGCGCGCCCGGCCGGTGTCCGAAGCGGAGCAGCCCACGATGTACCGGATCGTGCGCGAGCTGGCCACGGCCGCGCGGCAGCCGATGCCGCGGCTCTACATCAGCCCGACGCCGGCGCCGAACGCGTTCGCCACCGGCCGGAACCCGCGCAACTCCGCGGTGTGCTGCACCACCGGGATCTTGCAGATCCTCGACGAGCGTGAGCTGCGTGCGGTGCTCGGGCACGAGCTGTCGCACGTCTACAACCGCGACATCTTGATTTCCAGCATCGCCGGGGCGCTGGCCAGCGTGGTGACCTTCCTGTCGTACCTCGCGATGTTCGGCGGCAACAGGGAGAACGCCAACCCGCTGCTGAGCTTGCTGCTGGTGTTCATCGGCCCGATCGCGGCCGGGATCATCAAGCTGGCGGTCAGCCGGTCCCGGGAGTTCCAGGCCGACCAGTCCGGCGCCGAGCTGACCGGCGATCCGCTGGCGTTGGCGTCCGCCCTGCGCAAGCTGGAGAGCGGCACGGCGGCCCGGCCGTTGGCCCCGGAGCCGCGGCTGGTTTCGCAGTCGCACTTGATGATCGCCAACCCGTTCCGGCCGGGGGAGAACTTCGCCCGGCTGTTCTCCACCCACCCGCCGATGCAGGAGCGGATCCGGCGGCTGGAGGAACTCGCCCGGCGCGGCTGAGCCGTTCGCGACACAAGTGCTCCGTGCCCGCCAGCGGATGCCACCGGGACCTGTAGCGGTAGCGGTCAACCCGCCGAGGGTGGCGGACGCTGTGCCATCGACATTGGCGGCCGACGCCACCTCGACGCCGATGGACATGCCGGAACGACCAGGACGCTCGTCGTTCGACCCGCGGGTGCCGCCCCGGATCGTCTTGACGCCCAGGTGTCGGTCCGGATCCTTCTGCTGCCCATCCGGGCCTTGTGTCCGTCGCCGCACGCACACGGCCTTGGTCGACTGGGAATTGGTCAACTGGGAACTCCCACCCACGAGCGGCGGCTTGCGCTCGCCAGTCGTTGCCCTTTCAGGCGTAGGGGTGTGACGTCGAGGGCAACGACGCTGACGCGTTGAACAGGTTCTCCCGCCATCCCGTTGTGCCTCACGAGCAGGTTGATCATGGCCGTGGGCAGCGCCGTCCGCGGCGAGACGGCCCGTGGGAGGCCGGTCCTGCTCGAGGAAAACGAACTCGTTCATGGGGGTGCAACGTGCCTCCACGCGGGGGAACGGAGGACAGCAATGCCTGCCGAGCGTGTGCGCGAAGTGGTGGAAGGAAATCGGGATCGCGTCATCGCGTTGTTCCGGATCGCCGTCGGGGTGATGTTCTTCGCCCATGGCGCGGCCGTCTTGTTCGGAATCTTCGGTGGTGACCCAGCCAATCCCGGGCATCCCGTCGCGTTCGGCTCCTGGCCGCAGTGGTGGGCCGGGCTCATCGAGTTCGTCACCGGTGCGCTGGTCACTCTCGGCGTCGGGATGCGCGGTGCCGCGTTCGTGGCCTCGGGAGCCATGGCCTACGCCTATTTCGTGGTGCACCAGCCGCTGGGCCTGATGCCGCACCAGAACGGTGGCTTGGCGGCCGCCTTGTTCTGCTGGGCCATGCTGGTGCTGGTGTTCATCGGCCCGGGCGCCTGGGCCCTGGAGTCGGTGCTGGCCCGCGCGCGGCGGTCGCGCCGCGTTGCCGAGGCGGCCTAGTCGCAGGCGGCAACGCCTTCTTCAGTCCCGTGTGGCCCCCCTCGGGCCACACGACCGTGATGGGAACACCGCGCTCACGGGCGGCGGCTACCACGTCGGCAGTGCCGCCGTAACCGCGCGCCGGTTTGCCGTCCCACACCGCGATGAGATGGTCGGTCTCGTCGAGCATGCGCCGGCTGGCGGCCATGTGCGCGTGGCTGTCCGATTCGACGAAATCCAGCTCGATCACCCTGGCGGCCTGCGACAGCAGGCCGTCGTAGGTGGCGTAGTGTTCGGGCGGCCAAGCCGTCGCGGTACTTCTTGGCGGGAACGATCACCACGAGATCCCCGCCGGCGTCGAGCACGGCCCGAGCGAACAGAGCATCGGCGCCGTCGGCGAGCGCGCTGAGACCGATCAAACCGGATTCGTACCGGGCGATCTCCGCGCGCAACGCGGCGTCGACCAGTCGTTCCGTGGCGGCCGGAAGTCCGCGATGGCCGGTGATGGCGACTCGGGTCACGGCGCAGTGTCCTCGGTGAAGAGCGCGGTCAGGGATTCGTCCAGTTCCTTCGTCGCGGTGGTGCGCTGGGGCAGTGCGGCGCGCAGACCGCGAACGCGCAGGATTATCCGTTCTGATCGGTAGCGACGCCCGACAGCCAGCGCTTCCAGGGCGAGCGTACCTGCCTGTTCCATCTCTCGGGCGCCCGCTCGTCCGCAGATCGCTCGCCCCCAGCACGACCCTCCCTCACGTTTCGCGCACGGCCAGCTACCGAGACGAAGATCGTGCCCTGCTCCAACCTGCCCGCTGTCGCTCGAGGCCCGCTTTCGGCATCGGCGTATCGGCGGTCCGGCAGTGCCTCGGAGTTCGGCACAGGCCATGACAGAGCCGAGACGCCGACATGTCGACGTGTCTGACGCTGATCAGTTCAGCAGTGCGCAGCGAGGCGGCTGGCTCGTCGGGCAGCCGCGGCAAAGCCGGTTCACCGCCATTGGCGTCGCTCCACGGTGGCGTTCATGTCGGTATTGACGGCCTGCTCAATTGCTACGCGTGCTGTGCGTGATCGAACGGTTACTGTGGTATCTGATTGCCACGAAGACCATCGGTGGGATGCGCCAAGTGCTCGAATGCGGAAACGGGTGACGCCGGTGAACGAGGAAACGTTCGGATCGCGATTGAAGCGGCTGCGCACTCGTGCCGGGATGACCAGGCCACAACTCGGTGGCCTGGTTGGCCGCAGTGGCGAATGGGTCAAGGCCTTGGAGACGGGCCGCATTTTGCCGCCCCGCCTTCCGATGATGGTGCGGCTCGCGGAAGCGCTCAGGGCCGACGACCTGGCAGAGTTGACCGGAGACGAGCGGCTGGCCATGCCCAGCTACAGCAACGCGGCCCATGAGCAGTTGCCCGCAATTTCCCGCGCCTTGCTGAACTACCCGCTGACCGATGACGTCGAACCGGACGTCGACGGGATCGTCAGACGGGTCGAGCAAGCGTGGGAGCTCTGGCACGGCTCCCGACGGCACCGCACCGCCGTTGCCGTGGCTCTACCGTCACTGTTGCGCGATGCGCGCGTCCTGCCTCGGTTGGTCGAGGGCAACGATCGCCGCCGTGCCCTGGTCGCCTTGGCGCAGGTGTATCACCTGACACAGCTGTATTTGTCGTTCCAGCCCGTGCCGAACCTCGTGATGCTTGCCGCTGACCGGGCCATGACCGCGGCGCAAGACGCGGACGATCCGCGGGCGATGGCGGCCGCGGCCTGGTACGTCAACCACGTGCATCGCGATGCCGGAGAAGCGGAGGAAGTGCGGGTGCAGTTGGCTCACGACACCGCGCGCCTTCTCGACCCGGAGCGCGATCGCGCGGAGTACGGCCTGTTGTACCTGGCCATTGCGTTGTCCCACGCCAAGGTTGGCCGTGAAGGCGACGCGTGGCGGGCTTGGGACGTGGCCGAGCAGGCGGCGCGCGGTGTCGAACATCCGTGGCTGAAGTTCGGCCCCGGGATGGTGCATGCCTACCAGGTCACGATGCTGGCGGATCTGCAGAAGTCTGGTGAGGCCGTGCGTCGGGCAGATGCGCTGGATTTTGCGGCGCTGGGATCCATGACGCGTCGCGCGTTCCACACCATCGAGACGGCACGCGCCTTCTACGCACAACGTGAGTACGTGGCTGCCGTCGCCCTCCTCAGGCGGGCCAACGAAATCGCCCCGGAAACCACCCGCTACAACCTCTTCGCCCGGTTCGCTGTCACCGAGCTAGCGAACAGCGGTGGGGCAACGGTGCGTGACGATGCCGAGCGCCTCGCAACTGCGCTCGGTGTCACCGCTTGACGGGTACGACCTGTACCCGCAGACAAAGGGGGAGGAATCGTCCCGGCGTGCTACCCGAACCGAGGTCACGCTGAGTACATGTCGTGGAACTCAGGGGGATGTGTTGGCGCCGCTCACGGCGGTGCGGCGTTCGTGACCGACTTCGACGGTCGAATCGTGCGGATCGAGGACGCCGACGTTCGTGACGAAGAGGCCGAACGGTTGGCGGAGGAAGAAATGAGTGCTGAGGGGTCCGAGACGTCGTGAATGATCTCCCCGGCCGGAGTGAACCATCCGCACGACGACAAGACCCACGGCGGTAAGGGCTCATCGCCGACAGCGGTGCGGACCAAAGGGAATTCTGAAGCCAATGCGCCAGGACGCCGTTGCGTTGGCTGGTGCGAACAGGAGCGTGGCGGCTGCGGCATCCGATGTGCAACGACAAATCGAAAGCGATGAAAGACGCTGTCGACCGTGACACCGAGCTGTTCACCGCGGTCGCGCAGACCCATCCGGGGATTGTTCGCACCCTGCACATCCTGATCAACGAGCTCGACGCCGCCTGTGGCCTGCTCGATCCAGAAGTTCAGCGTCAGCCAGGTGAGCGTGTCCGCCGAATCGGCGACACAGTGATTTCCAGGGTCGACGATTCCCCTGCGGGGTGTCAGTCGCTCGCCCCGAAGCTGCGCGCCACCGACATGACGTAGTCGCCGTACCCGCTGTTGGCCAATTTGCGGCCGAGCGCCATGCACTGGTCGGCGTCGATGAAGCCCATGCGCAAGGCGATCTCCTCCGGGCAGGCGATCCGGACGCCGGTGCGGTGCTCCAGCACCTGCACGAACTGCGCGGCTTCCAGCAGCGAGTCGTGCGTGCCGGTGTCCAGCCAGGCGAAGCCGCGGCCGAGGTCGACGAGGCGCGCCCGGCCCTGGCGGAGGTAGGCCTGGTTGACCTCGGTGATCTCCAGTTCGCCGCGCGCCGACGGGGTGAGCTCCTTGGCGATGTCGACCACCGTGTTGTCGTACAGGTACAGCCCGGTGATCGCCTTGTCCGACTTCGGGTGCTTCGGCTTCTCCTCGATGGAGATCAGGTTGCCGTTCTCGTCGACCTCGCCGACGCCGTAGCGCTGCGGGTCCTTGACCGGGTAGGCGAACAGCGTGCAGCCGTCCAGTTCGCGGACTTCCTTGCGCAGCCGGCGGGAGAAGCCTTGGCCGTAGAAGATGTTGTCGCCCAGCACCAGCGCCACCGGGTCGTCGCCGATGAAGTCGGCGCCGATCAGGAAGGCCTCGGCCAGACCGTTCGGCGTCGGCTGCTCCGCGTAGCTGATGTTCAGGCCCCACTTGCTGCCGTCGCCCAGCAGGCGCTGGAAGCTGGGCAGGTCGGTCGGGGTGGAGATGAGCAGGATCTCCCGGATGCCGGCCAGCATGAGCACCGACAGCGGGTAGTAGACCATCGGCTTGTCGTAGACCGGCAGCAGCTGCTTCGACACCGCCTGCGTGATCGGGTGCAGGCGGGTGCCGCTGCCGCCGGCGAGCACGATCCCCTTCACGCGATCAACCCACGAGTCGTCAGCGGCCGGGCGGAGTTGCGGCGTGGACTGCCGTTCACCATGCGACCCCTCGTCGTTGCGTCTGGCGCACGCATCACGCCACCCCAGTGTGCCGCGCTCCCCTGAATGATCAACGGGGTCACGGCGATCCACACGTTAGGGTGACCTCGGCTGCGAGTGCAACCGGTTCGTGCGAATGCCCGGCTTCTTCTTAGCACACCGGGTGGTTGACACCGGGTGTGCGGTGGCCGGGCAAGAGACCGGCCGGGTGATGCGTGTGAATGCGTCGGTAGCAACGTGCGTGCACCCCCGGTAACGACGTCCTGATGGCCGGGATGAAGGCTTCGGATCCACTGCCAGCACCCCACCGCACGTGCGGTTCTGTCGGAAAGGAACGACGTGATTCAGCAATCGTCTCAGGTCGGCGACGTGACTGCCCAGGGCAAGAAGAAACGGCACGTGTTCCGGTGGTTCTTCCTCGCCGTGCAGGTGTTGTTCGTGCTGTGGCTGGTCAGCGGCCTCAATGCCGTCGCCGACAACTGCGACGGCAAGACCGGCCAGGTGCTCGAGGCGTGTCAGGCAGGCACCGCGATCGGGACAGGAATCGGCGTCGGGCTGATCATCGTCCTGTGGGCGGGCGTCGACATCATTCTCGGCGTCAGCTACCTGATCTTCCGCAAGCGATAGCGCGATCGGGGCAGCGCGTATCGCCGCTGCCCAGGCGGCTCAACGCAGGACCGCACGTGAACACGACCGCCTGGTCTCCGCTTGGCGCAGCGCGATGCGCGCTGCCCCCCGATGCCCTCTCACGGTTGCAGCGCGTGGCTCACCGGTAGTTGGTGAACTGCAACGCGACGCCGAAGTCCTCCTTCTTCAGCATGGCGATGACCTCCTGCAGATGGTCCTTCTTCTTGCTGGACACCCGCAGTTGGTCGCCCTGGATCTGCGCCTGCACGCCCTTCGGGCCTTCGTCGCGGATGAACTTGGCGATCTTCTTCGCCTTGTCGGACGGGATGCCCTGGAGGATCTTGCCCGCGACCTTGTAGGTCTTGCCGGACAGCGTGGGCTCGCCCGCCTCGAACGCCTTCAGCGAGATGCCGCGCTTGATCAGCTTCTCCTTGAACACCTCGACGGCGGCCTTGACCCGCTCCTCGGTCTCCGCCTCGATGGTCACCGCGAACTCGCCAGCCCAGGACACGGTGGCTCCGGTACCGCGGAAGTCGAAACGCGTGGCCAGCTCCTTGGCAGCCTGGTTGACCGCGTTGTCCACCTCTTGCCGGTCGACCTTGCTCACCACGTCGAACGATGAATCCGCCACTGGAAACTCACACCCCGTGCGTCGTACCAACTCGTCGGCCGCACTCTATCGCGGCCGCACCGTCGTGCGGGCTCGGTCGTGCTGCCCGGCCTCCCCTCCGGGCAAGCGCACGGCGCTGATGATCATGAGACGGGGACGGCCCGGTGATCCGCCGAGTCCGGTGCGAGCCGCGGGTGGGCGGAGGTGCGGAGAAAAGCATCCCCCTTGCGCGGCCCCTGGGTGTCGTTGGGTAATCTGATGGCAGCTGGGGTTGACCCAGACACGGCAGGTTACCCAAGCGGCCAAAGGGATCTGACTGTAAATCAGACGGCTTACGCCTTCGGGGGTTCGAATCCCTCACCTGCCACCAGCGGCAAACGCCCCGCGGACCAGCGGCAATGCGGTCGGCGGGGCGTTTTGCATTGCCGCCGCAGGGTGCCGGGCGCGATCGGCCTGCCCGGCCGTGTCCTCGCCCCTTCACCCGCTGCGCCCAGATGCCGGCGCCGAGGCGGCATCGCATGGCCGAGGGGTCGCGGTGCCCGGCGTTCGCTTGACGGCGATCACGTTCGGTTGCATCCTTGGCACCCGTTCGGTGACGGCCGCGATCCGTCCAGCCGTGCTGTCCAGCCGGCGGGTGGGTTGACCGGTCGCTCCTGGGGTTGCTGTCGTCACGGTTCGTGATCCCTGCGGGCGGCCGACGAGGACGACGAGGACGGCAGATGGACAAGTCGATACACCAACAGCCCGCAGCCGACGCTCGGCCCGACCGCCCGGATCCGGGCAGCACATCCTCGACACCGTCAGCTGGACCCCGGGACGCGAAACCGCGCACGAACCTCGTGGTCTTGTTCGGCTCCGCCGCGACGGTCCTCGGCATCGCCATCGTCAGCCTGGTCGCGCCCGAATGGGCCAGCACCGTCACCAGCACCGTCGTGGCGTGGGTCAGCGACGCGTTCGGCTGGTGGTACTTCGCTCTGATCGCGGCGATGCTCGTGGTGGTGATCGTCATCTGTTTCAGCCGCTACGGCAACTACCGGCTGGGACCGGACGACTCACGGCCCGACTACAACCTGTTCACCTGGACGGCGATGTTGTTCGCCGCCGGGATCGGCACCGACGTGATCTTCTATTCCGTCGCCGAACCGGTGGCCCAATACCTGCACCCGCCGGCCGGCGAGGGCGGCACGCCGGAGGCGGCGCGCGAAGCGGTCACCTGGATGCTGTTCCACTACGGCCTCTCCGGCTGGGCCCTGTACGCCCTGATCGGCATGGCGCTCGGCTTCTTCGCCTTCCGGCGCGGCCTGCCGCTGGCGATCCGATCGGCCCTGTACCCGATCTTCGGCAAGCGCATCCAGGGCCGTACCGGTGACACCGTCGACATCGCCACCGTCGTCGGCACCATCTTCGGCGTCGCCACGTCGCTGGGCATCGGGATCGCCCTGCTCAGCGTCGGCTTCAGCCGCTGGCTCGGGGTCAGCGCCGGGACCTCGCTGCAGATCGCGCTCATCGTCGCATCGGTCGTGCTGGCGACGACGTCGGCGGTCTCCGGGGTGGACAAGGGAATCCGCCGGTTGTCCGAACTGAACGTGCTGCTGTCGGTCTCCCTGCTGGGCTACATCCTGATCTCCGGCGACAGCGCGTTCCTGTTCAACGCCCTGGTGATGAACCTCGGCGACTATCTCAGCCAGCTTCCCGGCATGAGCTTCGACACCCTGGCCTACCGCCAGGCGGAGGGCGCCACCCTGGCGGGCGACCCGGACACCACGGTGACCGCGTGGATGAACCTGTGGACGCTCTTCTTCTGGGCCTGGTGGATCGCCTGGGCGCCGTTCGTCGGGATGTTCCTGGCGCGGATCTCGCGGGGCCGCACGATCCGGCAGTTCATCCTCGGCGTGATGTCGATTCCGTTCGTCTACATCCTGCTGTGGGGCTCGGTGATCGGGAACAGCGCGATCCGAACCGTGCGCAACGGTGACGAAACCCTGGGGGAGAACACCTACGCCGACCCTGCGTCCGGCTTCTACGACTTCATCGAGCAGTACGCGGGGGCCGGGATCCTGATCGCGCTGGTGACCATCACCGGCTTCCTCTTCTACGTGACCTCCGCCGACTCCGGTGCCCTGGTCACCGGCAACCTGACCTCGAAGCTGCCGCACCCGATGGCCGACTGCGCGGTCCCGGTGCGCATCTTCTGGTCGGTGACCATCGGCCTGCTCACCTTCGCCATGCTGACCGTGGGCGGTGAGAACTGGCTGGTGCAGCTGACCAACATCACGGTGATCATGTCGCTGCCGTTCTCCTTCGTGCTCGCGCTCATCGCCGTCGGACTGATCAAGGCCTTCCGGCAAGAAGCACGTGATCGCGAGGCCAAGCGCGCGGCGCAGGAGCTGGCGCGCGGTCCGGGCTCCGGCGACGGCGCGGCGGCCGTGAACTCCGGCGAGGCCTCGGCTGCCGACCCGGCCGTGAGCCAGGAAGGCTGACCTGGGCGACTGGCCATCCGGCCTGACGGGCCGGTCGGTCATGGCCTCGCCCTGGTATGGCACGCGCTGGCCTCCGGTGGGCGGCCGGCCGCGCTGCAGGGGTTTGCGAACGTCGCGTGTACCGAGCGTGGGCCGCCGTCGTACGGCCGACCGCGCGAAAGGGGCTTGACCTGCGCATCGTCGGGGCCCGCCGCATCCGCTCCGTACTTGTGTGCCACGGGCCGCGAAAGCGTCGGCACCGCCCGTTACATTCCATGATCGACTTCTCACGGCCGGTGCTGGGTCGACCGGCCCGCGTTGGCGGAAGGACGGAGGGTGACTGTGCCCGGTCAGCGGGAACTGGTGAGTCGATTCGGAGCCACGAGATCATGCGGGACGGCCGGGAGGGCGAGGAGGTCCGGCCGATGATGGGTCGGACGCACGCGCTCACCGGATGGTGCGCGGGGCTGGCCTTCGCCCCTGTGGTGGGGGCAGGAGATCTGCACAAGGCGGTCGCGTTCGCGACGGTCACCGCCGGGTTCGCGCTGTTGCCGGATCTGGATCACCCGGGAGCCCGGGCGTCGCGCCTGCTCGGCCCGGTGACCAAGGCGCTCTCCTGGCTGCTGCGCAGGGCGTCGGCGGGGTTGTACGCGGTGACCAAAGGGCCGCGCGACGAGAAGGTCAAGGGCACCCACCGGCACCTGTCGCACACGGTGGTGTTCGCCGTGCTGCTCGGCCTGCTGACCGCGCTGGGCACCGAGGCGGGTGGGCCGTGGGCGGTGGCTGCCGTCGCCCTCTTCGCGGTCCTGCTGGCCGAGGACGCGCTCGGCGACTGGCTGCTCCCGGTGGCCACCGCGGCGGTGACGTGGTGGATCAGCTCGACCCCGGAAGGCATCGACGAACTGGGTCCTCTGGCCGGCTGGCTGGGCTATGCGGTCGCGCTGGGCTGCATCGTGCACTGCCTGGGCGACGCACTCACCAAGTCCGGCTGCCCGTTCCTGTGGCCGATTCCGATCCGCGGCGAGACGTGGTACGAGATCCGGCCGCCGAAGGCGTTGCGTTTCCGCACCAGCGGCCCCGCGGAGAACTGGGTGATCGTCCCGCTGTTCTCGGTGCTCGCGGTGGCTCTGGTGCCGGGGGCGAGCGAGTGGGCGCTGGACGTCGCGGCCCAGGTGATCAGCCGGTGAGCCGCGGGTAGGCCTTGGCGAGCGCCTCGGTGGCCGCGGTGCAGGACTCCTCGTCCCCGGACTCCCACGACTCGACGATCGCCAGCAGGTACAGCTGCTTCTCCAGCGGAATGGCCACCGAGCAACCCGTGAACGGCCGCATCTGCAGCGCCTGCTTGCCCGCCACGGACACCTTCTCCGCGTCGTCGTCCTCGCCCAGCGCGCTCGACTGGTGGATGGACAGCATCAGATACTTCGCCCCGTCACCGGCGCCGTAGTTGCAGGCGGGCAGCGAGTTGTGCTGTTCCCCGCTCGGCGTCAGCCGGTCCGTGGTGAGCGGTTTCATGATCTGCGCCGCCTCCTCGGCGGTGAGCAGCTGGCAGACCTGCTCGGGCTGCATCGCGCGATAGTCCCGGTCTCCGTCGTCCCGGGCGGCCGAGACTTCTCCCTGGCCGCACGCCGTCAGGACCGGGGCCGCGGCCAGCACGGCGCCAACAGCGAGCATCCGCAGTGAGGTGCGCATAGCCTGCACTCTAGACAGCGGACCAGCGCCAACTCAGCTCAGTGACGACCGGCCATCCGGGTGAACGCGCGGCTGCCTGCTCATGCCACCGTCTCGAAAGCGCTCATCATCGCCATGTCCTCGTGCTCGAGGTTGTGGCAGTGCAGCATGTACCGGCCTGCGTAGCCGGTGAAGCGGACGGCGACGTCCACGTACTCCGCCGGACGCACGTCGACGGTGTCCTTCCACCCCCGGTCGAACCGGCCCGGTGGGTGTCCGCCGCGGCTGACGATCTGGAACGGTGAGAGGTGGATGTGCACCGGGTGGTGCAGATCGCTGTAGAACCGCCAGATCTCCAGCTCGCCGAGCCGAGGCCGGGCGTCCATACGTTCCGGGTCGAACGGCCGGTCGTTGATCGTCCATCCCTTGTGCCCGCCGACGATGCCGCGGGTGAAATGCCACGTCCGCACGCGAACCGCGCGCTGCTGGTCCAACCGCTCGATGTGCGCCAGGCGGCCGGGGATCCGGCTGTCGTCGGCGGCCCGGCGGGTGACGACGAATGCCATTACGACCGCGGTCGAGCCCGCGCCGAAATCGTTGTGCAGGACGATGCGCGTTCCGGGCCGGACGGCGGAGAAGTCGATGATCACGTCGCTGCGCTCGGCGGGTGCCAGGTCGATGTGCGGGTGCCGGACCGGCCGGTCGAGCAGGCCGAGGTCCGAGCCGATCTGGACGAACGACGCACCACCGTCCAGCCGCAACCGGTACCGGCGTGCATTCGACGCGTTGAGCAGGCGGAAGCGGTAGCGTGCCGCGTCCACTTCCAGCAGCGGCCACGGTGCGCCGTTGACCAGCACCACGTCGCCGGCGACGCCTTCCATGTACTCGGGCAGCACGCCGGGGGTGTGCCGCAGGCTCTGGTCGATGGCCGGATAACGGAACCGGCCGTCGCCGTCGAACGCGCGGTCGCAGATCATCAGCGGGATGTCCCGCTCGTCACGAGGGAGCGGCAGCTCGTCCTCGACCTCGTCGTGCACCAGGTGGAAGCCGGCCAGCCCGTACCAGACCTGCGGGCCGGTGAAGTCCATGCGGTGGTCGTGGTACCACAGCGTCGCCGCAGGCTGGTCGAGCGGATACACGTATTCCCGCGATCCCTTGCTGACGTCGCCGAGCGGGTGGCCGCCGTGGCCGACGTGATCGGCCAGCCGTCCGCCTTCGGGGATGACCAAATCGGTCGGATACCCGTCGTGTTCCGGCGGCGTGTGGCCGCCGTGCAGATGCACGACCGTCGGCACGTCCAGCTTGTTCCGGTGCGTGACCACGGTCCGGCGGCCGGAGCGCGACCGGATCGTCGGGCCGGGGAACGTGCCGTCGTAGGAGAACACCGGCGTACGCCGTCCGGGCAGGATCTCCACGTCGGCGACTCGCTGGGTGATCTCGTAGTAGTCGGTCGTCGCGTCGGTACGCACCGGCTTCTTCACCGCAGGTACCGGCAGCGGCACGGTGAACGGCTTCGGCAGCGGGCCTTCGCTGGTCAGCAGCTCGGCCGTCTGCTCGATGCCCTCGCTGCGCCCGCACGACGGCAGTGCCACCGCGGCTACGCCCAATGCCGACAGTGCCAAGAAGTTCCTGCGAGACACGGTCATCGGCGGAACACCCCCAAGCGTCGCGGTGGGCCGAGTTCGCCGGTCAGTGCAGCCGCACCCTCCCGCTTGGGACGCCCGACCTTGGCGGAGCGGTGGAACACCACCGCGAACAATCCCAAGGCCAGCAGAACGAGGGCGACGCCGAGCGGGATGTGCACCCACAGAACGCGCGCGTACCCCATGCCGGTCTGCACCCCGGCCGCGAAGAACAGCGCCACGCTGAGCAGGACCGGCCATGGCTTGCCGCGTCCGATCAACCAGAAGCAGACCGCGACGACGATCTGCGCCAGCGCCACGCTCATCAGCACGCTGGCGTTCGTTGCGTGCCACCAGAGCAGGTCGAAGTCACCCGAGAGATAGCCACCTGCCAGCACCGGTTGCAGCAGCACGCCGACGGTCACCACCGCCGTCGTGCAGCGCAGCAGCCACAGCGTCACCCGCGGTCCGGAGCGTTCGGATGTCGTCACGCGGCCCACGCTATACGTAGGCAAACTACATATGAATCCGGGAAAACCCTGAGAACTTCCCTGGTTGTGCGGCACGAACGGCTCAGGGGAGCGTGTTCGCGCTGTAGGCTGCCTCACTATGGACGCCAGTGATGTGCGGGGTCATCTGGACGGGCTGCTGTTGGCGGTGCTGGAAAGCGGGCCGCTGCACGGTTACGGGATCATCGAGGCCCTGCAGCGCCGCAGCGGAGGCGCGCTGCAGCTGCCCACCGGTACCGTGTACCCGGCACTGCGGCGCCTGGAACGGGCCCGCTGGATCGAAGGCACCTGGACCGTGGTCGACGGCCGGAAACGCCGTGTCTACACCCTCAGTCCCGCGGGTAAGAAGGAACTGGCACGCAGGCGCTCGGAGTGGGTGCGGTTCACCGGGGTGATCGGCACGGTGCTGGGAGGCGGAGCATGACAGCGCAGTCGTCGGTACTGGACCGGCTGGACCGCTCGCTGCGGGGGCCGCGCCGCGCCCGTGCGGACATGCTGGCGGAAGTGCGTGACGGCCTGGAAGACGCCACCGACGCCTATTGCGCCGCGGGGCTGCCGCCCGCCGTGGCGCGGCAGCGCGCCGAAGAGGAGTTCGGCGACGCGGAAGTGATCGCCGCGGAGCTGCAAACCGAACTGACCGCGCGCTACGGGCTGCGCAGCGCCTTGCTGCTGGCGGTCGTGCTCGGTGCCTTGACCCTGCTGTGGGACCTCATCTGGCAGCTCGCACCGGCAACGGCCTGGCGGAACCCGGGGCCGCTGATCCCGGTGCTGTCGTCCGTGGTGGACACGGCGTCGTTGCTGACCGCAGGGTGCGGTGCGGTGGCCCTGGTGCTGCTGGCCGTCGCCAACCGAGTGCCGTCGACCTGGGCAGTGCGCCTCCTCGGCTGGGCCGTCATCGCCGGCGTCGGGGTGATCGCCGTTGCGTCGGTGGCCATGCACGTGACCGGCGTCCCGCAGCATCCCGCCTACGTCCCGACGGTGGTCGCCGCCAGCGGTGTGTCGGTCGTCCTCGGCGTGTGGCTGGTGGTGCGGGCCGTACGCTGTTTGCACCTGGCGGGGCCGCACCGCGAAGGCTGACGCCTTTTGGCCCCTTTTTCTCCGCCGCGACCGTTCTACGATGGCGGGTAGTCGACCCGAGGTGGGGTAGTTCGCCATGGACGGTGCACGGCTCGTCGCGCGGCTTCGCGCTGAGCTGGGGGCTGCTGCGGTGCTGGACGATCCGGACGTGACGGCGTCGTATTCGCACGACATGATGCCGCTCGCGGACCGGGCTCAGCCGTTGGCGGTGGTGTTTCCCGAGGATGTCGAGGGTGTGCAGGCCACGGTCCGGGCGTGCGCCGAGGCTGGGGTCCCGATCGTCCCGCGTGGCGCCGGCAGTGGGTTGAGCGGCGCGGCGAATGCCGTGGAGGGCTGTGTGGTGCTGGTCCTGACCAAGATGGACCGCATCCTGGAGATCGACCCGGGCAACCGGCTGGCCGTGGTGCAGCCGGGCGTGGTGAACCTGGACTTCCGCGAGGCGGTGGCCAAGCACGGGTTGTTCTACCCGCCGGATCCGTCCAGCTACGACTGGTGCACGATCGGCGGCAACCTGGCCACCAACGCCGGCGGGCTGTGCTGCGTCAAGTACGGGGTCACCACGGATTCGGTCCTCGGGCTGAAGGTGGTGCTGGCGGACGGGTCACTGCTGAAGACCGGGCGGCGTACGGTCAAAGGCGTCGCGGGCTACGACCTGACGAAGCTGTTCATCGGCAGCGAGGGCACGCTGGGCGTGATCGTCGAGGCGACGGTCGCGCTCAAACCGCTCCCGCAGGCGCCTGGGACGTTGGTGGCGGCCTTCGACGACACCGGCAAGGCCGGGGATGCGGTGGCGCGCGTGGTGCGCGAGGGCCTGGTGCCGTCGCTGATGGAGATCATGGACGCCACGTCGATCAAGGCGTCCGAGGCGTATCTGAAGACCGACATCGGGGCAGGGTCCAACTGCAAGGCGTTGCTGCTGTGCCAGTCCGACCTGGGTGGCGAGCCTGCCAAGCGTGAGCTGGCGGCGATCGAGCAGCTGTGCAAGGACGCGGGAGCCGATTTCGTCTACGCGACGGACGACTTGGCCGAGGGTGCGTTGTTGCTGCAGGCGCGCCGGGTGGTGCTGAAGGCCCTCGAGGTCTACGGCACCTGGCTGACCGACGACGTGTGCGTGCCACGGACCCGGATCGCCGAGTTGATCACCGGCTGCGAACGGATCAGCGAGCAGGTGGGGCTGCGCATCGCGGTCGTCGGTCACGCCGGCGACGGCAACATGCATCCGACGATCGTCTACGACGCTTCCTCGGCGGACGAGTTCGCACGAGCCAGGAAGGCGTTCAACGACATTCTGGCGCTGGGGCTGTCGCTCGGCGGCACGGTGACCGGCGAGCACGGCATCGGCAAGATCAAGCAGGACTGGCTGGAGCGGGAGATCGGCCCGGTCGGCATGCGCGTGCACCGGCAGATCAAAGCGGCCCTGGACCCGGACAACCTGTTCAACCCGGGGTCGATGTTCGCCATGACGTGACTGCCCGCCGAACTGCAGCGCCGGATGGCGGCGGCTGAGCTGCTGTGGCACGAAGGTGCGGGTTCGCGTCTGGCTTGCCGCGCGCTGCGAGTACCGGAGCGGGCGTTCTTGGTCATCATGGCCATGAGCCGGCGAACGGTCGCAGTCCACTGGTCCAGTCGTGGGTTCCGTCGTTGAGCCGAGCGGCTCGGGTACCCACTTGCCGCGTCGCCACGTGTGAACCGAGTGGTGGCGTAGCGGCTTGTCCGGGTTCGGTGACTCGCGGGTCAGGGCGTCGACGCAGTCAGCCGACCGGCGTGGCGTGCACGACTTGGTTGCGTCCGGCGTTCTTCGCCCGGTAGAGCGCGGTGTCGGCCGCGTCCAGGAGTTCTTGCACGCCCGTGCCGGCATCCGGGTAGATGGCCACACCGATCGAGGTGGACAGCCCGGTGACCAGCTCCGCGTCGGCGTCCACCGGAACTTGGATGCGCATGACGGCCTGCCGGATGCGTTCGGCGACCAGGTGCGCTTCCGCGGCGTGTACGTCGGGCAGGAGGACCACGAACTCTTCGCCGCCGAAGCGCCCGACCGCGTCGCGATCACGCACCTCGGACTTGATGGCCTGCGCGACCGCACGCAGCACCGCGTCGCCGACCAGGTGGCCGTAGGTGTCGTTGATCCGTTTGAAGTGGTCCAAGTCGATCATCAGCAGCGCGAACGGGCTCTCCCGCTCCCGGCTGCGGTGGAACTCCCGCTCGGCCGTGTGGTGCCAGCCCGCGGTGTTGTAGACGCCGGTCTTGTCGTCCGTCGTGGCGGCCACCTCCAGCTGCTTGACCAGCACGCTGCGGTGCAGCAGGAGCAGCGACGGCAGGATGAGCAGGGCCAGGCCGGGCATGGTGACCAGCGCCAGTGCGTTGAGTGCGCCCAGGCCGAGCGTGGCCAGCTCGAGCAGGTTGTCGGTCCAACTGCCGAACAGGCCGCTGGGCGTCCAGATGATGCGTTCCCGGGCGCCGATGACGACCAGGGCGCCCACCACGAAGTAGACCGCGACCGCGGTGGCGACCGCCGCGAAGCCCTGCCAGTCGTGGGCCAGCGCCTCGCGCATGTCGTGAATGCCGGTGAGCACCATCGCCTGATGGGCGGCCAGGCAGGTCAGGATGACCCCGGTGGCGTTGTTCGTCGTTCGCCACACCGGTACCCGTTGCAGGCGGTACCAGCTGCGTACCGCCAGGTGCCAGTACAGGACGACGACCAGGGCCGCGGTCAGCGGAGGCGGGAGCAACATGACCGCGGCGAAGGTCCACACCGACGTCATGTTGATGTGTGCCACGCCGCTCACCCGGCGCCGGATGCGCTCTACCCGGCGTCCGAGTTCGGCCTGACCGACCCCCAAAGCGACCAGCGCCAGGAACACCCAGATGTCACTTTGGGTAATTTCTTCTGATCCCAGAAGAGTGATAACCGCCACGACTGCGGCCAGTTCGGTGACGAGGCAGTACAGCCGTACCCGGAGCGGCTGCGCCCACAGCTCCCACTGCGAAGGGAGCAGTCGATTCCACCAAATGCGCAGGTCCGGGCTGGACAAGGCGTCCGGTCGGTCCATACTCATGGGTGCTCCCCCGCGCGGTGCAGACGGTCTGTGACCACTCAATCACACCTCACCCGTTCGGGAAAGATGCACAGGCAAGCCCGGCTGGCGCGGAAGGAGGCCTGCCATGCGCAACCGGGACAACTGATGCCGTCGTTCAATCCACGTCCAGCAAGTCGAGGGGAGTTCGTGAATGGCCAACCGGGACGACTGATCCATCCGTTCGTGTGCGTCCGGTCGTTGCTTGCGCGAGGAGGTGTACGCGGTGGCCAACCGGGACAACTGAGTATTCCGATCGGGGTCCGTTTTGCGCTGTATGGGAGGTGTGCGCGGTGACCAACCGGGACAACTGAAGCGAGCGATCGCGGTGGTGAGAGCAGGTCGAGCGGAGGTGCGCAGATGACGAACCGGGACAACTGAGCAGCGGACGAGGTGCAGGTCCGGCCTGGAGAGGAGGTGTTGGCGATGGCCAATCGGGACAACTGACGTCTGTGCGGATGGTTCGCCGGCGACGGATGGCGAGGAGGTGTTCGTGGTGACGAACCGGGACAACTGAACGGCAGGTGACGCGTGGGCTTTCGGGCGCAAGGGAGGTGCTGGACATGACCAACCGGGACAACTGATCCGCAGGTGAAGGACGACTGTGTGCGGCGAGGAGGTGTGGACATGGCGAATCGGGACAACTGAGCGGCCGCCGAGCAAGGGATTTCGCGAGTGGTGAGGAGGTGCGAGATGACGAACCGGGACAACTGAGCGGTCGAGGAGATGGCGGTCTTCGTGCGTGGCTGAGCGGAGGTGCGTGATGGCCAATCGGGACAACTGAGCGGGCGATGGAGAGCGGGAGCGAGTCGAGCGGAGGTGTGCGGTGGCGAATCGGGACAACTGACAGCGGCAGCCGGTTGGGTTCTGCGGTGAGGAG
>NZ_PKFA01000056.1:0-44599 GCF_002919275.1 Thermocrispum sp.
GGGGTTTTGGTGGGTCGCCCGGGGCTCGAACCCGGAACCTACGGATTAAAAGTCCGCAGCTCTACCAATTGAGCTAACGACCCTCGTCAGTCAGCGTACCGGCACCAGCCGCGCTGGTAGAGAGCCTACCGGCTGTCAAGGTGCGATCTTCACCCTGGTCACGTACCCTGCCCCGGCCAGGGTTCGCAGAACGAGGGGGTGCGTGATGAACGCAGCAGAACCGATGGTGGCGTTGGCGGTGGAGCGGACCTTCGCGGCCGACCCGGAAGCCGTTTTCGACTGGATCACCGACGGCAACAACCTCATGACCGCGCGGCTGGTGCTGCGGGTGCGGCGCACTCGCGACGGCGAGGGATACGTGTGGGGGAAGGGCGCTCGGCGGGAAGTCCTGGCGGTCGGGGCATGGTTCCGTGAGGACATCGTCGAGTGCGACCGCCCCTACCGCTACGGCTACCAGATCGTTCAGTCGTTCCCGCCCATGCGGCACCTCGGCGGCTTGATCACCGTGACGCCGGTCGACGGTGGCGGTTCGCGCGCCCGATGGGAGTGCAGCTTCGACCTGCCGCCGACTTCCGGTGGCAGCTTCGTCGCCCGGCTGACGAAGGGCATGTTCGCCAGCACGTTCAACCAGATCTTCGACGCCGCCAAGCGTCAGCTTGGCTGAGACGGCCGAAGACGTCGCCGGGGCTGCCGATCCAGGTAGTCCCCGGCGCCAGGTAGTCCCACGGCGTTGCCGGCTACGACCTGCTGCGTCGGCGGGAACGGGCCGTGGGCCGGACTGGCATCCGGTGACGTCCATCGGCGATCCCGCATGCTCTCCTCCGGCCTGACCCAACGGGCTCGACGATACGGCGAAAGGTGGAAACTTCTCCCTCGGCTCTGGCCGCGCAAAAAATCATGAACTAATCTCACGTTTCCCTGCTGCCGGCCTGCTGCGAGGTGCGCCGTGTCCGTTCGCCTGATCTCCGGTCTTCGGGTCGCCGCCGCTCTCACCTTCACCGCCGTCCTGCTCGGCGGGTGGAGCCTGAGCCAGGAAACACAGCGTGCGGCGACGGCCAGCGACCAGCCAGAGGCGGAGGTCAACGTCGAAGGCTTCGCGTTCGACGACAACGAACTGGGCAAACCCGTCCACGGGCTGTTCCAGTCACACAACCACCACTGGTCGTACAAGGGCTTCGGCCAGGGTCCGTTCTGCGGCAAGACCTTCGACGTCGAGGGCATCACCAAGGCCATGGTCGACTGCCCGGAGCACGAGCCGTTCGGCATACCGGCGTGGTTCGAGCAGCTGGCCAGCGGGCAGTCGCTGCTCACCCCGCACAGCACCACCGGATGGCCGACGTTCACCGACTGGCCGCGTCCCGACTCGGCGACCCACAACGCCACCTACTACAAGGGCATCGAACGCGCCTGGCGCGCGGGCGTGCGGCTCTACGTCGACCACCTGGTGACCAACCGCGGGCTTTGCATGATTTACACGCCGCGCCGCGCATCGTGCGACGAGATGGACGCCATCCGCGCGCAGGCGCAAGAGGCGCGCGCCTTCGAGGCCTACGTCGACGCCAAGTCGGGCGGTCCGGGCAAGGGCTGGTACCGCATCGTGGGGAGCCCGCAGGAGGCCCGCGAGGTCATCGCAGAAGGCAAGATGGCCGTCATTCTGGGCATCGAAACCTCCGAGCCCTTCGGCTGCTCGCGCAAGCTCGGCAAGCCGCAGTGCACCAAGGAAGACATCGACCGCGGCTTGGACGAGGTCTACGACCTCGGCGTGCGCAGCATGTTCCTGTGCCACAAGTACGACAATGCGCTGTGCGGTGTCCGCTTCGACTCCGGCACCAACGGCGTCGTGGTCAACCTCGGCAACTTCATCACCACCGGCCAGTTCTGGCAGGCCGAGACCTGCACGGGGCCGCACCACGACAACACCATCCCGCCCGCCGACGCCGGCGTGCTCGCGCTGCTGTGGAGCAAGCTGCAGGGCGTGGTGGACCCGGTGACGTTGCCGATCTATCCGAAGGCACCGCACTGCAACAAGCTCGGCCTGACCGAACTGGGCAAGTACGCCCTGGAAGGCATGATGAAGCGCGGCATGATCGTCGAGCTGGACCACCAGAGCGTGAAAGCCGCCGACGAGACGCTGAAAGTGCTGGAGGAGCACAACTACAGCGGCGTCATCTCCGGCCACGACTGGATGGACCAGGGCTACTACGAGCGAGTCGCCAAGCTCGGCGGCATGATCACGCCGATCGTCGAGCCGCACGGCCACACGGCGGACATCTGGCGCAAGGTCAAGGCCGTCGCCGACCCGCGCTACCAGTTCGGCTTCGGCTTCGGGCTGGACCAGAACGGTTTGCACCTGAGCCTGCCCAAGGCCGGCGAAAGCCCGCGCATCGAGTACCCGTTCACTTCCTATGACGGCAAAGCGAAGCTGCACAAGCAGATCTGGGGCAAGCGGGCCTGGGACTTCAACACCGACGGCCTGGCGCACGAAGGGCTGACGCCGGATTGGTTGGAGGCCGTGCGGCTGGAGGCCGGCGCCGACGCCGAGGAATTCGTCGCCGACATGGTCAACGGCGCGGAGGCCTACCTGCAGATGTGGGAGCGCGCCCAGCAAGGGCGCTGATCCGGCGAGCGTTCCGCCAAGGTCGCCGCGGTTGCAAGGAGGCGGCAGTCCGTCGGCTGCTGGGCCGTCGTCGCCGTCGACGCCGGTGTCGGCTGCGTCGTACCAGCGTGAGGGCATGTCCGGAACTCACATCGCGTCAACGGGTGTGCCGGCATCCCGACTCGTGCACTCGGCCTGTGACGTTCGGCCATCGCCCATCCGGGGAGTTGACGCTCGACACCCCGCGCGCGAAGTTGGCAAGAATAGTCGCGAATATTCGAGGAGATGCATGAGAGTACGGTTCTTGGGGAAAGATCCGGAGTCCACTGTCGGGACTTCTCCCACGTTGTTCGCCACCGATCGGACTGATCGCAGGACGTACATCGTCCAAGGCTGGGTGGTGAGGGATCCGGAAGTCTTGCGTGACGTCGGGCCCGTACCCGAGGGTGAGACCCTCGTCGAGGTGCCGGAAGAAGTGCTGAAGTTCTACACGCGGCGCGACCACGGGGAGGAGAGCTGAGCCGTCGCATTCATCCCGGTTCGGAGCTCAGGGAGCTCTTCCGGCAGTTCGAGCACACCGCATTTCGTCTGGAGGTGCGCTCCGCGTATGCGGTGTCGATCGAAGAAGAGGCATTTCGAAAGTTCCTTGCCGGTGAGCCGTACGACCTGTCTTGGATGGACGACTGGCTCGAGACAGTGCGAGCGGCGACCAGTGAAGGCAAGCAGTTCCAACGTGTGCGGGTCGTCGACGAACCCATGAGCGACTACGCCAGGTGGAGCTTGGAAGTAGCGCAGCACAACAATGCGGCAGGGGAGGACATTCGCTACCTGCAGAGGGAACGGGCGCGTGCGGCCGGATTGCCGAACCATGACTATTGGCTGTTCGATTCGCGGCTTCTGGTGCGCATGGACTACGACGATTGCGATCAGTTCTTAGGCGGTACAATCATCGAAGATCCAGCCGAAGTCGTGCAACACAACTACTGGCGCGATGTCGCATGGCATCACGCCGTGAGACGGGATGAGTTTGCCGCCGACGAACGGTCCGGTCACACCTGACATCCATGCGGCGCGTGCCGCCTTGGGCAAGCGGCTCCGCGAGCTGCGCCGTGCCGCCGGCCTCACCGGCACGCAGCTCGCGGAAGTGTTGTCGTGGACGCAGTCCAAGGTCTCCAAGTTGGAGACCGGCCGGCAAACCCCCAGTGCGGACGACATCCGAGCGTGGACTCGCGGGACCGGCGCCGAAGCGCGAACCGAAGAGCTACTGCTGGAGCTGCAGGTCCTCGAGGAGCGTCATGCGGACTGGCAGCGCGTCCTGCGGCCCGGCCTACGTCGGCATCAGCGTGAGATCCTCGAACTCGACGCCAAGACGCGCCTTTTTCGAGTCTTTGAATCTACCGTGGTCCCGGGACTGCTGCAGACTCCGGATTACGCCAAGTCCCAGCTGGCGCAGGGGGTCGTACTGCATGGTGCGGCCAACGACGTCAACCAAGCAGTACAGGCGCGGATGAAGCGGCAAGAACTGCTCTACCGCGAAGACAAGCGGTTCCACTTCATCATCACCGAGGCTGCGCTGCGGATTCGCTTGGTTCCGCGTCACGTGATGCTTGCTCAGTTGGACCGGCTCGTATCGCTGTCGACGCTACCCAATGTGCGATTCGGAATCATCGGCTTCGACGCCAGGTATGCGATAGGTCCTTGGCACGGCTTTTGGCTCCGTGACGACGAACGCGTCGTCGTGGAGACGTATTCCGCTGAACTGACGCTCGTGCAACCAGAAGAAATAGACCTCTACCGTAAGGTCTTTGATCATTTCGCGTCCCTCGCGCGCCATGGCCACCTGGCGCGAGAAATCATCGTGCGCGTCGCTGACGAGCTGGCTGCGACTGAAGAACCTGACGGCCAGTAGACAACGAGAGAATTTCCAAGTCTGCCAGGGAATATTGGCGAATATTCCTAGTCGGGTAGCCGTCCGTTCCCTACCTTCTCGGGGCGTGTCGACAGACGTCCGATGATGAGGAGGCTTCGGTGCTGGTCAGCAGCGCGAGCAGGGACGCGGGACAGCCCAGCACGTACTCGCGCGAGTTCTTGCAGGCTGTCGCCGCGGATCGTCGACTTTTCGAACGGATCGCGCAGGTGCGGCCGGGGATCATTCGCACCCTGCTGATCCTCCTCGGCGATCTGGAAGACCTGCTCGATCTGCCTACAGGTGTGCAGAAGGCGCTCGGCGAACGCATCCGCCGCATCGGCGAGACGGTGATGGCCCGCGCCGACCGTGCTTCCGGTGATGCCGATGCCGAGTAGCTTCTTCGGGGCGTCGAGTACCTGGCGCGGCAAGCACTGGCACGCTTACATGGTTCTCGACTCGGTCGACGATCCTGTGTCGCGGTGGCGGCGGTTGCAGCGAGAGCCTGACACGGTTCTGGACAACCCGTTTGCGGTCGCGGAATGGATCGAGCAACGAATGCTCAATCTCGGGGCACGCCGTGCGGTGTCCGCTGTCGCCGATCACGAATGGGTCGAGATCAAAGACGCCGAAGACTTGGCCCATCTGTACGGCGAGCACATGTTGATTGCTTCGCGCGGTGATTCGGTCTATGTCGACGTCTACCACCCACCGCGTCGTGTTGAGCTGTTCGTGGAAGCAGTGAGTCGTCGTCAATGCGAGCACCATATGACGACCGCGAGCACTCAAGGCGGCTGACGCAGTCACTGCCACGGTAGGGAAATCGTCCTGCGGTTGGCGAGCACCCACGCACCAAGCTCAGTGCACGGCGGAACTACTGCATGTGCGCGAACGCGGGGCGTGATGTCGACTCGGCGGTGGGGACTCACCGCCCCCGGCCGTGCAGCAGCCGCACGACCCACATCACCAGTTTCATGTGCCGCGGCTTCCGCGCGAACGACAGCAACGGCAACGGCATGCGGTACTTCTGCCGCGCGATGGACTTGGCCGCCGCGAACTCGCGCAGGCCGTCCGGTCCGTGAATGCGCCCGAAACCGGAGTCCCCGAGCCCACCGAACGGCAACGCGCCGACCATGGCGTACGTCTGCACCGAGTTGATCGACGTCATTCCGCTGCGCAGCCGGCGGGCGATCTCCATTGCCTTCGACGTCGAGCGCGTATACACCGCCGAACCCAGGCCGTAGCGGGTGGCGTTCGCCTTGGCCACCGCCTCCTCGAGGTCGCGCACCCGGTTGATGGTGATGGTCGGCCCGAACGTCTCCTCGGTCATCGCCGCGGAGTCCTCCGGCACGTCGGTCAGCACCACCGGATGCACGAACGGCGGCCGGACCGACTCGGGCCCGCCGACCACCGCCTTCCCGCCACGCTCCACGGCATCCGTGATGTGCTTGCGGATGATCTCCACCTGGCTCGGCATGGTGATCGGCCCGAGCTGCGCATCCTCCTGCGCGCCGACCCGGATGCCCGCGGCGATCGTGGCGACCCGGTCCACGAAGGCGTCGAAGACCTTCTCGGTGACGTAGGCGCGCTCGATCCCCACGCACGTCTGACCGGCGTTGCCCATGGCGCCGAACGCCACAGCCTCCGCCGCGGCTTCGATGTCCGCGTCGTCGGCCACGATGACCGCGTCCTTGCCGCCTGCCTCCACGATCACCGGCGTGAGCGTTTCCGCGCAGGTGGCCATCACCTTCTTGCCGGTGGCCGTCGACCCGGTGAACGCCACCTTGTCGACCCCGCTCCGGCACAGCGCCGCCCCTGTCGGCCCGAACCCGGTGACGACCTGCAACACCGGCTCCTCCGGTACGGCCTCGGCGAACGTCTCGGCGATCCAGGCCCCCACCCCCGGCGAGTGCTCGCTCGGCTTGAACACCACCGCGTTGCCCGCGGCCAGCGCATACGCGATCGAGCCGACCGGTGTCAGGATCGGGTAGTTCCACGGCCCGATCACGCCGATGACGCCCAGCGGCTGGTACTGCACGCTCGCGGCGAGGTTCATGGCCAGCGGCCCGGTGCGCACCTTGCGCGGGCCCAGCACCTTGCGCGCGTGCTTGGCCGCCCAGTCGATGTGCTCGATGGCGCCGATGGTCTCCAACCGCGCGTCGTCGGTCGGCTTGCCCGTCTCCGCATGCATCAGCCGGGCGAGCTCGTCGATGCGCCGGACGATGGTGCGTTTCCAGGCCAGCAGCCGGTTCTTGCGCTCGTCGAACCCGAGCCCCGACCACCAGCGTGCGGCCTTCCTGGCCCGCGCGACAGCCTCCGCCACCGCCTCCTCGTCGTGCACCGGATACGTCCCGACGACCTCACCGGTCGCGGGGTTGAGCGATTCCAGTACCTCGCCCGCGGGCGCGCTCGACATGGACTGCGTGGACTCCGTGGACGCCGTGACCGACATGGGACCTCCCAGGTGACCGGAGGTCCATCTTCACTCGGACAACTGACCAAGTCAACGGCGATCCGCTGGACCAGCGCCGCTCGGCACGGCAAGATTCCCGCCAGCTTCGCCCAGTCCGGAGGTCGGTCATGACGGAGTTCAGCAGGCGCAGTGCCCTCGTAGGAGCCGCCGCCGCAGGCGCCCTGTTGGTGCCCGGTGTGGCTCGGGCGACCACGGTCACCAAGTTCCCGTTCCCCACGACGCCGGAACTCACCGTGCTGGTCACCGGCGACGCAGGCACCGGCAATGCGTCGCAGTACGCGGTCACCGCGGCCGCACGGCAGGTACTGGCCGGCGAGCGGCTGTCGCTGGCGCTCGGGCTCGGCGACAACATCTACGAGAACGGGCCGGAGACCCCGGACGACGACGAGTTCGCGGACAAATTCGAGGTGCCCAACACCGGGCTGGACGTGCCGTGGCTGATGGCCTTGGGCAACCACGACAACAGCCTGCTCATCCCCGGTGACGGCAGCTGGCTGCTGCGCGGCAACAACGAAGTCGGCTATCACGAGCGCTCCCCGCGCTGGTGGATGCCGTCCCGCTACTACTCGGTCGCGGTGCCCGACCACGACCCGGTGGCCGAATTCTTCGTGCTCGACCTCAACCCGCTCACCGCCTACCTGCCGAAGTTGCTCTACTGGGCGCCCTACGGCCCCTACATGCGCAAACAGCGCGAATGGTTGAAGCAACGGCTGGCCACCTCGCGGGCGAAGTGGAAGTTCGTCTGCAACCACTACCCGTATCTGAGCAACGGCTCACACGGGAATGCCGGCGCCTACGACGGAGTACCGCCGCTGCTTCCGCACGCCAACGGCGCCTACGTGAAGAAGTTCTTCGAGGACCTCGTGCTCGGCCGGGCCCAGTTCATGCTCGCCGGCCACGACCACACCCTCCAGGTGCTCAAGCCGACCCCGGCCACGAAGGGCACGATCCAGCTGGTCAGCGGCGCGGCGGGGAAGACGTCCGGGCATGGTGGCGGCGACAATCCCGCCTACTTCCAGCGGTTCGACACCCTCGGGTTCATGCTGCTGGACATCACCAGCAGTTCCGTCGGCGTCCGCGTCTACACCGTCGATCCGGCCACCCAGCGCGCTGAGCTGGCGTACCAGCGGCAGCTGGCCTGACCGCGATTGACGTCGACGCCCCTCTATGGCCCCGATCTGGGCCGGGCGGAGCAGCCGGATGCGGCGTGTTGGACGCTTGACGCACTACCGGGGCTGCGTAGCGTAATGCGCATGTCCAGGGTCCCGGTCGACGTGCGTCGTCGTGATCTCGTCGACGCGGCGATCACGGTGATGGCCCGGGATGGCGTCGCGAAGGCCACCACCCGCGCCATCGTCAACGAGGCAGGTGTCCACCTCGGGCTGTTCCACTACTGCTTCAAGTCCAAAGAGGACATGCTGCTGCAGGTCATCGAGACGCTGCACGAGCGGCATCTGCGCGCGGTGCTGGACAGCGTGGATCCGCGGGCAGGGTTCGAGGACATGGTGCGCGCGGGCATCCGCGAGTACTGGGATCGCGTGGAGCGGTTTCCCACCGAGTACCAGCTGAGCTACGAGCTGACCCAGTACGCCCTGCGAAATCCCGCGCTGGCCCGGGTGGCGCGGCGGCAGTACGAGTTGCACCTGGAGTACGCGCGGGCGTTCCTGACTGCCGTCGCCCAGGCTGCCGGGGTGCGTTGGAGAGTGCCGTTGGACGTGCTGGCTCGCAAGGTGCAGAGCGCGGTCGACGGGGTGACGCTGGCGTGGATCGTCGATCGCGACACCGAAGCGACCCTTGCGGTGCTGGATCTCTACGTCGAGCAGCTGGTGGCCCTCGCCGAGCAGAACGTCACCCAGCGCGCCTAGCTCCGTCACCGCGCTCACCGGACGCGCCGGTGGAACAGCACCCGTGCCAGCAGCACGGACACCACGAAGATCCCGCCGCACCACGCCGCGGCCAGCAGGGCGTTCGAGCCGGCGGGACCGCCCAGCAGCAGTGCGCGCAGCGTTTCGATGACCGGCGTGACGGGCTGATTCTCGGCGAAACCCTGCACCCACCCCGGCATGGTGTCGACCGGGACGAAAGCACTGCTCGGGTACGGCAGGAAGGTCATGAAGAACGTGAATCCGCTGGCACCCTCCTGGGTGCGGGCCAGCAGGCCGATCACCGCCGATACCGCGGAGATGGCCAACACGAACATGACCACGACACCGGCGGCCAGCAACCACTCCCGAAGCCCGGCGACGGGCCGGAAACCGATGGCGAACGCCACCGCCAGCACCAGGGCGGTGGACACGACGTTGCGGGCGAGGCTGGCGGTCACGTGCCCGGTCAGCACCGCCGCGCCGGAGACGTCCATGGACCGGAACCGATCGATGGCGCCGGACGACATGTCGGTGCTGACCGTTTGCGCGGTGAGGGATGCGCCGAATCCCGCGCAGAGCAGCAGGACGCCGGGAACGACGTAGGTGACATACGCCGTGCCGGTGTCGATCGCGCCGCCGAACAGGTAGACGAACAGCAGCATCAGGATGACCGGCAGCGTCAGCGAGATCAGCAGCGCCTCCGCGTTGCGGCTGGTCAGCCGCAGGCTCCTGGCGGCCATGGTGATCAGGTCGCCGACGCGTGACGGGGCAGGTGCGATGTGCTCTGGCATGGGAGTTCCTTCGAGGTGTTGCGCGCCTTGATGCGTGCGAGATGCGACGGCGGAGCTCAGGCGTGGGCGGGTTCCTTCGGGCGTTCCTGCGCCGGGCGGCCGGTCAGGGCCAGGAAGACGTCGTCGAGCGAGGCGGTACGGGTGCGGAAGTGCGCGATCGTCGTCCGGCTCGGATCGATGTCGTCCAGCAGCGACCGGACATGGGCGGCGCTGCCGTCGGTGACGGTCGCCAGCCGCAGCTCCTCCGGCTCGGCCGACACCACCGCGTCGCCGAGCTTGGCCGATGCCGCCCGAAAGCTCGCTCGGTCGACGAACGTGATGTCCAGCCGGGTGTCGGCCACCTTCTGTTTGAGTTCCGCGGCCGTGCCTTCCGCGACGATCGTGCCGTGGTCGAGCACCGCGATGCGGTCGGCGAGCTCGTCGGCTTCCTCCAGGTACTGCGTGGTCAGCACGACGGTGACGCCACGAGCGACCAGGTCCTTGATCGCCTGCCACAGGGCCAGCCTGCTGCGCGGATCCAAGCCGGTGGTCGGCTCGTCCAGGAACAGCACCGCGGGCTCGGTCACCAGGCTGGCTGCCAGGTCCAGGCGCCGCCGCATGCCGCCGGAGTAGGTGCCGACGCGCCGGCCGGCGGCCTCGGTCAGGTCGAAGCGCTCCAGAAGCTCCGCGGCCCGGGCGCGCGCCGCTGCCCGCCGGAAGCCGCGCAGTCGCGCCATCATGACCAGGTTCTCGGTGCCGGTCTGATCCTCGTCGACGGCGGCGTACTGTCCGGTGAGGCTGATCCTGCGGCGCACTTTCGTGCGCTCCCGCACGACGTCGTACCCCGCCACCCGCGCGGTCCCGACGTCCGGTGGCAGCAGTGTCGACAGGATTCGCACCGTCGTGGTCTTGCCCGCGCCGTTCGGCCCCAGCAAGGCGAAGACGCTGCCCCGTTCGACGTGCAGGTCGACACCGCGCAGGACGTGCACGTTTCCGTACGACTTCTCCAGTCCGTGGGCCGCCACGGCCAGTTCTTCGGTCACCGCAAGCTCCTTGACTGCGTACGCCATACGCTGTTGCGTACACCATACGCAGTTTTAGGATGAGGAGCAACTGCGACAGGTCGGAGGCACATGGCGGAGCGCCCGGAACTTCCCTCGAGCCTCGAGCTCGCCTGGGGCCGACGCGCGCCGTCGGGGCGCGGACCTCGGCCGGCATTGAACGCCGAGCGCATCGTGGCCGCCGCGGTGCGGGTGGCGAACGCCGAAGGCCTGGAAGCGGTCTCCATGAATCGCGTGGCCGCGGAGCTCGGCTCGTCACCGATGGCGCTGTATCGCCACGTGGCGTCCAAGGACGAGCTGCTGATGCTGATGTTCGACCTGCCGTTGGAGAAGCCGCCCCGGTTCCCGGACGACGCAGGCTGGCGAGAGCGACTGATCATGTGGGCCCAGGCGCACCGCGAGGTGTTCCAGCGTTACCCGTGGATGGTCCGGATGCCGATCAGCGGACCGCCGATCACGCCGAACCACATGGCGTGGTTCGACGCCGGGTTGGCCGCACTTGCCGACACGGCGTTGACCGAGGGCGAAAAAGTCGGCGCGGTCCTGTTGGTCAGCATGCACGTGCGCAGCAACGTTCAGCTGAACGCGGACATCGAGGCGGCGGAAGCCAACACGGACCAGGCCATGGTGCTCGCCCACTACGGCGCCTACCTGCGCCAACTGATCAATGCCGAGGATCATCCGGCGGTCTGGCGCGCCCTGCAGGCCGGGGTGTTCGCGGCCGAAGCCATCGAGGCCGACGACGACTTCGAGTTCGGCTTGGAGACGATCATCGCCGGGCTGGAGGCGCTGATGCAGCGCCGCGAGCGGTCCGCGTAGCGTCACTTCGCCCGCCCGGGCGCCGGCCGCGGTCGCACCGGTGCTGCCTGCCGACGTCAGTGTTGCCTAACCGGGCGCCGGTGCCGTCTGCCCGGCGCCAGTGCTGTTTGCCGAGCGTCGGTGCGGTCTGGCGCGTCAGTGGACGCCGAGCCGCTCCGCCGTCTCCGCGGGCATGGTCTCGAACGGATCCCTGCCCTTGTAGGCGGTGATCACCTCGCGCAGCGGGCCCTGCTGCTTGATCCGGCCGCCTTCCATCCACACCGCCGACGTGCACAGCTCGAGCAGCAGGTCGTCCTGGTGGGAGGCGAACACCAGCAGGCCGGAACGGCGGACCAGGTCGACCAGCCGGTCCCGCGCCTTGTTCATGAACGCCGCATCCACCGCGCCGATGCCCTCGTCCAGCAGCAGGATCTCCGGGTCGATCGAGGTCACCACGCCCAGCGCCAGCCGCACCCGCATGCCGGTCGAGTAGGTGCGCAGCGGCATCTGCAGGTAGTCGCCGAGCTCGGTGAACTCGGCGATGTCGTCGATCCGCTTCTCCATCTGCCGCCGAGACATGCCGAGGAACAGCCCGCGGATGATGATGTTCTCGTAGCCGGAGATCTCCGGGTCCATGCCGATGCCCAGGTCGAACACCGGCGCCACCCGGCCGACGATGCGCGAGCTGCCCCTGGTCGGCTCGTAGATCCCGGCAAGCAGCCGCAGCAAGGTCGACTTGCCCGCGCCGTTGTGCCCGACCAGGCCCACCCGGTCGCCTTCGGACAGCGACAGCGTGATGTCCTGCAGGGCCTCGATGACCGGGACCTTGGTGTCGGTGCCGATGTTCCCGCCGACCTTGCCGAGCACCCGCTTCTTCAGCGACCGCGACTTGGCGTCGAAGATCGGGAAATCGACGTACGCCCGCTCGAGTTCGATGCTCACCATGTGTCGCTCACACCCAGTACGAGACGCGGGAACGGTAGTTGCGCATGGCCACCAGCGTCAGGCCCCATCCGACGACGGTGATGATGCCGACCACCAGCCAGTGCGTCCACGACTGCTGGTTGCCGATCATCGGGGCACGCAGCAGCTCGACGAAGTGGTACAGCGGATTGAGGTCGGTCACCAGCGCCCGCCAGCCTGCCACGTTGCCGAACTTCTGGTACAGGATGTCCGCCGACCACACGATCGGGGTCATGAAGAACATCAGGCTGGACAGCGCCACGATGAGCTGCGGAATGTCCCGGAACCGGGTCGAGACGATGCCGAACAGCAGCGTCACCCACGCGCCGTTGATCACCAGCATGGCGAACGCCGGGACGGCCAGCACCGCGGTCCAGCTCAATCCGGGGTGCCACCACTCGAAGTCCCCCGGCTGCGCCTCGATGATCTGGTACGGCTGCGCCAGGTCGTCGAAGAAGATGACCAGGATGATCGCGTAGACGATCAGGTTGTGGGCGAACATGATCGTCAGCCGGTACACCGTGCGCAGCGCGTACACCGACAGCGGCGCGGGCAGGTGCTTGATCAGCGCCTCGTTGTGGATGAACGTCTCGGCGCCCTCGGTCATGCAGCCGATGATGAAGTTCCAGACGATGAAACCGACCGTCAGATACGGCAGGAACGTGCCGATCTCCGCGCCGAACAGCTGCGAGTAGAGCAAGCCGAGGCCGATGGCGGTCACGCCCATGCTGAGCGTGATCCACAGCGGGCCCAGCACCGAACGGCGGTAGCGCTGCTTGATGTCCTGCCAGGCCAGGTGGCTCCACAGCTCCCGGTCACGCAAGCCGTCGCGGATGTCCGCGATCGCGCGAGCCCAGCTGCGCCGCGTGGCCACCGGAGCGTCCGGCTGGGCGGGAGTTGACACCTGCACGGAGCACGAGCGTACCCGGCAGGTTCGCGCGGCTTGAGCCGACCGTGGGCGGAGGTCGTCCGTTCGTTCTTCGGCGCGCGGAATCGCGCCGCTGCCGGTTCAATGAAGTGATGACCGACCGCCCGCAGCCCGACGGCGGGGCGCAGCCCAGCCCCTCGTCGTTCACCAAAGCCATGTTCTCCGGAGTGCTGCTCGACGAGCTGGTGTTCCCGTACCCGCAGTTGAGCCGCGAGGAGGCCAAGAAGGTGCACGAGCTGATCGGCACCGCGCGGGAATTCCTCGGCGAGCACTACGACCCGTGGCGGGTCGAGCGGGAGCGCTGGGTGGGCGACGACATCATCCGCGGCCTGGGTGAACGTGGCCTGCTCGGGCTGTACGTCTCGCCCGAGTACGGCGGGCAGGGGCTGTCGCAGACCGGCTACTGCCGGGTGATGGAGGAGTTCGGCGGCATCGACGCCACGCTGTCGGTGGTCATGGGCGTGCACCAGTCCATCGGCATGAAGCCCATCCACATGTTCGGCACCGAGGAGCAGAAGGCCCGGTTTCTCCCGGACCTCGCGGCCGGGCGGAAGCTGGCCGGCTTCGGGCTGACCGAACCGAACGCCGGATCGGACGCCTACCACGTGCAGTCCTACGCGGAACGGCAGGCGGACGGCTCGTTCGTGCTGAACGGGGAGAAGCGCTGGATCGGCAACGGCGCCAAGGACGTGGTGTGCGTGTTCGCCCGGTGCGAGAACGGCCACGTCGCGCTGATCCTGGAGAAGGGCATGGACGGGTTCGACGCGCCGCACCGCTTCGACACCCTCGGCCTGCGCGGCAACGACCTGCGCAAGCTGACGTTCACCGACGTGCGGGTGCCCAAGGAGAACGTGCTCGGCGAACCCGGTGACGGCTTCCGCATCGCCATGGCCACGCTGAACAACGGCCGGATGTCGCTGGGCACCGGGGTGGTGGGCGGCACGAAGGCCCTGATCGAGCAGGCGATCGAGCACACGAGCGAGCGCGAGCAGTTCGGCGTCCCGTTGGCCGACTTCGAGCTGGTCGAGGACAAGATCGCCTGGATGGTCAGCTACCTGTACGGGCTGGAGTCGCTGGCCTACCTGACCACCGGCCTGGTCGATGCCGGGGTGGCGGACTACTCGCTGGAGTCGGCGATGTCGAAGGTCGCGGCCACCGAGTTCAACTGGTACGCGGTCAACCGGGTCTTCCAGCTGCTGGGCGGTGCGGCGTTCATGGCCGATTCGCCGATCGCCAAGTCGCTGCGCGACACGCGGATCTTTCCGATCTTCGAAGGCGCCAACGACGTGCTCCGCGCGTTCATCGCGCTCAACGGGCTGAAAGTCGTCGCCGAGGAGTACGACGACCTGCGCGGCATCAACCTCAGCGACCCGATCAGGACCATCGGCACCATCGCCGAGTTCGTGCGCGGGCAGATCACCCGCAGGCTCCGGCCCGCCGGGCTCGAATCGGTGCACCCGGCCTTGGCCAAGCAAGCCGACGCGGTGTCGGACCAGACCAAGAAGCTGCGCGCCGCGGTGGAGTCGCTGTTGCGCCGGTACGGCAAGGACGTGCGATCGCGGCAGCGGCACCAGAAACGGCTGGCCGACGCGGCGACCGACATCTACGCCCAGGTCGCGACGCTGTCCCGGACGAGCGCGCTGTTCGAGGACCAAGGGGTCGAGGCGTCCGGGCAGGAGAAGTTCATTGCGCACTCGTTCTGCGACCGGGCTGCGGCGCGGGTGGAATCCCAGCTGCGGCTGATCGACCACAACGACGACGACGCGATGCATTCCATCGCGCGGCTCGCCTACAACCACGGAGGGTACGGGCCCCGGCTGCATTGAGCCGGTGACGACCACGGTGGAGCGGGCCCGGCTGCATCGAGCTCGGCCGCTGTGCGCCGGGTGTCCCAGCTCGCGCAGCCGGCCCGCTCGTCACCGCCAGTCGGACGTCACAGGTACTGGCCGGTGCCGTGGCTGTCGCCGGGGCCGGAGCTGTGCCCGGTGGAGTGGTGGCCGCCGGTGGGCAGCCCGCGGCGCATCTGCTCCAGCTGCACCCTGGCCGCCATCTGCTGCGCGAACAGCGCCGTCTGGATGCCGTGGAACAGGCCCTCCAGCCAGCCGACGAGCTGGGCCTGCGCCACCCGCAGCTCGGCGTCGGACGGCGTGGTGGACTCGGTGAACGGGGCCATCAGCCGTTCCATCTCTTCCCGCAGCTCCGGGGCGAGCGCGTCCTCCAGCTCCTTGATCGAGGTCTCATGGATCTCGCGCAGCCGGTTGCGGCTGGCGTCGTCCAGCGGAGCGGCCCGCACCTCCTCCAGCAGCTGCTTGATCATCGTGCCGATCCGCATCACCTTGCCGGGCTCTTCGATCAGCTCGCCGACGTTGCCGTTGTCGTCGTCGGACGACTCGGCAGGGATCTTCGCGGCACCCACCGGAGAGCCGTCGGGACCGACAACCACCACGTGGTGTGACGCTTCCTGCTCGGCGTTACCTGCTGTGCCGGATTCTGGGGTGTTCGGCTCGGACATGTGCTCCATCCGTGTGGTCGACGGTGAACGCGGCCGGGCCGGCCGCGATGGCCCACTCTCGAGAGTAGTCGCTACCTGGGCAATCGAGCCCGCAGAGGGCACCCCGGACCGTCCCACCTCTGGCAGCGTCCGTACGGTGTGTTGTCGTGGGGGGACGGGGGGCACTTTGCGGAGGTGAGGATGCCATTCGACATCGCCCGCATCCGTGGCCTGATGCCGGCCCTCGGCGATGGGTGGGTGCACCTCGAGGGCGCTGCGGGAATGCTGGTTCCCGAACAGGTCGCCTCCGCGGTCGCCACGGCGATGCGGGCACCGGTGTCCAGCCCGGGTGGCGTCTTCCCGGCGTCCCAGCGTGCCGACAGCATCGTGGCGGCGGCGCGCCGGGCGATAGCCGACCTGACCGGAGCGGATCCGGAAGGCGTCGTGCTGGGCCCCAGCAGCGCGGTGCTGCTCTGGCGCCTGGCCACCGCGCTGGGTGACGTGTGGACGCTCGGCGACGAGGTGGTCGTCTCCCGGCTGGACGAGCCGGCGAACCAGATTCCGTGGGTGGAGGCGGCGCGGCGGGTCGGCGGCGTGGTCCGCTGGGGCGAAGTGGACATCGAGACCTGTGAGCTGCCCGCGTGGCAGTACGAGACGCTGGTGACGCCGCGGACCAAGCTGGTCGCGCTCACTGCCGCCTCCGGCACGGTCGGCACCCGGCCGGACGTGGCCACGGTGGCGGAGTTCGCGCGCCGAGTCGGTGCGCTCATGGTGGTCGACGCCTCCTTCGCCGCCCCGTTCGTCCCTTTGGACATTCACGCCTCGGGCGCCGACGTCATGGTGGTGTCCGCGCTGTCGTGGGGCGGCCCGGCGGTGGGGGCGCTGGTGTTCCGGGACCCGGGGTTGCTGAACCGCATCCACTCGGTGTCGCTGGACCAGGCCGCGCGCGGCCCGGCCCGGCTCGAGGTGGGGGCCCATGCGTACGCGCTGCTGGCCGGCATGGTGGCTTCGGTGGACTTCCTGGCCGGTTTGGACGACACGGCTGCGGGGTCGCGGCGCGAGCGGCTGCTGGCGTCGATCGCCGCGGCCCGGCACCACACCTCCGAACTGCTCGCCCTGCTCACGTCCGAGCTGCGGGCGATGCGCCACGTGATGCTCATCGGCGACGCCATGCGGCGCATCCCGGCGCTGGCTTTCACCGTGGTCGACCACAAGGCCGCGGAAGTCGTGCAATACCTGGCGTCGCGGGGGATCTGCGCGTTCGCCGACGACGGCACGACGGGATTGTTCGCCGCGCTCGGGGTGGGCGAGGTCGGCGGGGCGGTGCGGATCGGCCTGGCCCACTACACCAGCAGGTTCGAGGTCAACGAGCTCATCAGGGCCCTGCGCGACCTGGCGTGACGCCGAGCGGGCCAGGCGTGTGCTGCCGCCGCATGGCGGCTCGTGCCGTGATCCGGCCCATTGGCGGGCGAGCCGGTGTGCGGCATGATCCATCGCCGATGACGTCGAGTCGGTGACGGGACGCGTGGCGAGGGCGGCGCGCGGAGACGGGTGAGGGCGTGGGCGTACTTCTGGCGCTGGGGTCTGCGTTCAACTACGGCTTGTCGGACTACGTGGGTGGCGTCGCGTCGCGGCGGGCGTCGTTCCTGCGCATCGCGATGCTTGGGCAGATCGGCGCGCTCGTGGTGGTCGGGCTGGCCGCTCCGGTGGTCTCGCCGGAGATTCCCGCCCTGGCCGACCTGGCGTGGGGCGGGCTGTCCGGGGTCGGCACCGCCATCGGGATGACGTTCTTGTTCCGCGGCATGGGGCGCGGTGCGGTGTCCATCGTGGTGCCCACCAGCGCGGTCGGCGGGGTCGTGCTGCCGGTGCTGGTCGGTGTGCTGGTGCTCGGCGAGCGGCCGGAACCGCTCGCGTGGCTGGGCATCGTGATCACGCTGCCCGCGTTGTGGGTCATCTCGCGCGGCAACGGCGACGACGCCCACGCCGCCAGAATGTCGGTGCTGGACGGGCTCGTCGCCAGCGTCGGGATCGCACTGCAGTACCTGGCGCTGGCGCAGGCAGGACCGGACTCCGGGATCTGGGCGGTGGCGTCCGGTCGGGTCACGTCGATCGTCACGGTCCTCGTGCTGGGCATGATCGTGCCTGCGCAGCACATCGACGCGATCGCCGGCGACGGCGAAGCGCGGCGCGCGACGGCCGGAGGCCTGCTGGCCGGAGTGCTCGCCGGCGCCGCGCTGGTGTGTTACCTCTACGCCACGCGGGTCGAACTGATCACGGTCGCGGTCGTGGTGGCGTCGCTGTACCCGGTGGTTCCGGTGATCCTGGGCGTCACCGTCCTGCGCGAACGACTCAGCCGAGGGCAGAGTGCCGGCTTGGTGGCCGCGATGGCGGCCACCGTCATGATCGCGTCGGCCTGAGACGGCTCACCCGACGGTGAGCAGTACCTTGCCGAAGACCTGGCCGCCCTCGAGCGCGCGGTGCGCCTCCGCCGCGTTCGACATCGGCACGGTCTGCCCGATGACCGGCCGGACGGCCCCTTTCTCGATCAGCGGCCACAGGTGCTCCCGCACCGCGGCGACGATGGTCCCCTTGTCGTCCACCGGGCGCCCGCGCAGGTTGGTCGCCGTCACCGAGCCGCGCTTGCTGAGCAGCTTGCCGATGTTCAGTTCGGCTTTCGTGCCGCCCTGCATGCCGATGATCACCAGGCGGCCCTCGGTGGCCAGCGCGTCGACGTTGCGGTCGAGATACTTCGCGCCCATCACGTCGAGGATGACGTTCGCGCCGCCTTCGGCCTTGACGACCTCGACGAAGTCGTCCTCGCGGTAGTTGATCGCGATGTCGGCGCCCAGCTCGCGGCACCTGTCCACCCGCTCCTGGGAGCCCGCGGTGATCGCGACGCGCGCGCCGAGCGCCTTGCCGACCTGGATCGCGTGCGTTCCGATACCGCCTGCTCCGCCGTGCACCAGCAGCAGCTCACCGGCCTGCAGCCGGGCCACCATGACGACGTTGGACCACACCGTGCAGGCGACCTCCGGCAGCGCGGCGGCCTCGACCAGGTCGACGCCGCCCGGGACCGGTAGCAGCTGGGCGGCGGGCACCGCCACGCGCTCCGCGTAACCGCCACCCGCCAGCAACGCGCACACCTCGTCGCCGACCGACCAGCCGTCGACCCCTTCGCCGACCTCGACGATCCGGCCGGAACACTCCAGTCCCGGGTACTCCGGCGCCCCGGGCGGCGGCGGGTAGTAACCCTGGCGCTGCAACACGTCGGCCCGGTTGACCGCCGAGGCCACCACCTCGAGCAGCACCTCGCCCGCGCCCGGCCGCGGATCGGGCACCTCGGTCCACTGCAGCTTTTCGGGTCCGCCTGGTTCGCTGATCGTTACCGCACGCATGCGCCAACCGTATAACCAGTGGCGGCCCGTGCCCGGAGACCGCACGATGTGCCCATGACCGCTGACCCGTGGCCGTTGCGTCATCTCGTGCTCCGCACGCCCAGACTGGAACTGCGCCCGGACGACGACGACGGGTTGTTCGAGCTGATCGAGGTCGCCCGGGCCGGGATCCACCCGCCGGAGGAGATGCCGTTCGCGTTTCCGTGGACCGACGCCGGACCGGAAGCGCTCGGCCCGAACACGGTGCGGCATCACTGGGAACGGCGCGCATCGATCGTGGGCGGGTCGTTCGTGGTGAACTTCCTGGTGCGGCTGGACGGCAAGGTCATCGGCGAGCAAGGATTGGTGGCCGAGGACTTCCCGATCACCAGGGAAGTGTCCACCGGGTCGTGGCTGGGCAGGGCCTGTCAAGGGCAGGGCTTCGGTACCGAGATGCGGGCGGCCGTGCTGATGTTCGCGTTCGATCACCTGGGCGCCGAGACGGCCCGGTCGTCGGCGCTGGACGGCAACGAGGCTTCGGCCGCGGTCAGCCGGAAGCTGGGGTACCGGCCGGACGGCACACGGCTGCTCGTGGTGCGCGGCCGACGGCGGGTCGAGCGGCGATTCCTGCTCACGGCGCAGGATTTCGTTCGTCCGAAGTGGACACTCTATACCGAGGGTGCGGATGCTTGTGTGCCCTTTTTAGCCAGTGGCCAGATTCCGCCGGTGAAACCTTGACGTATCGGGCAATCCGCATAGGGTCATGGCGCTATCGGGGCGCAGCGGCCGGCGGGGCGGCCCGCGCCACGGTGGACCCTTTCCACGAAACCGGGAGTTCGGTTATGCCATCGGTGAGAAAGAAGCTCGCCGCCGTTACCGCGGTCGCGGCGGGCGCTGCTTTGGTGCTCGGCGCGCCAGGTGCCGGCGCCGCTCCGAAAGCGGATCAGAATCTGCCGAAGAAACTGGTCAAAGCGGTCAATCCGGACAAGGTGCAGAAGCACCTGATCGCGTTCCAGCGTTACGCCGACCAGAACGACGGGAATCGAGCCGCCGGGACGGAAGGACACAACAAGTCCGCCGAGTACGTCGCCTCGAAACTGGAAGCCGCGGGCTTCGACGTCACGCGTCAGGAATTCGAGTTCGTCTACGACGAGACGGTGACCGAGACGCTGACCGTGGGCGGCGAGGACATCCCGGTCATCCGCATGGCCTACAGCGCCAACAGCCCGGAAGGTGGGGTGACCGCGCCGCTGATCGCCATCCCGGAGGACGAGACGCCGGGCTGTGAGGTCAGCGACTACAGCGCGGACGTCGAGGGCAAGATCGCGGTCATCCAGCGCGGTGCGTGCACCTTCGCCGAGAAGCAGACCGCCGCGGCCGAAGCGGGTGCCGTCGGCGCGATCATCTACAACAACGTCGACGGCGCGCTCAACGGGACCCTGGGCGACCCGGAGGTCGGTGCGATCCCGACCGGTGGCGTGACCCAGGAGGACGGCGCCAAGCTGGTCGCGGCCGCGGGCCAGGAAGCGACTCTGGACCTGCAGGGCATCACCGAGCAGCGCACCACCAAGAACATCATCGCCGAGACCAAGACCGGTCGGCACGACAACGTGGTGATGGCCGGTGCGCACCTGGACGGTGTGCCCGACGGCCCGGGCATCAACGACAACGGCTCCGGTTCGGCCGCGCTGCTGACCACGGCGCTGGAGCTGGGCGCCACCCCGAAGGTGAACAACGCGGTGCGGTTCGCCTGGTGGAGCGCCGAGGAGCTGGGCCTGGTCGGCTCGGAGTACTACGTGTCGCAGCTGTCGGAGTCCGAGCAGTTCGACATCGCGCTGTACTTGAACTTCGACATGATCGGCTCGCCGAACGCGGCCTACTTCGTCTACGACGGCGACGACTCCGACGGCGTGGGTGCGCCGGAAGGCCCGTACGGCTCGGCCGACATCGAGAAGACCTTCGTCGACTTCATCAAGAAGCAGTACAAGATCACCACGCAGGGCACTGACTTCGACGGCCGGTCCGACTACGGTCCGTTCATCGAGGTCGGCATCCCGTCGGGTGGTCTGTTCACCGGCGCCGAAGGGATCAAGACCGAAGAGCAGGCCAAGCTGTGGGGCGGCAAGGCCGGTGTCGCGTACGACCCGTGCTACCACGCCAAGTGCGACAACCTCGGCAACCTCGACCGCAAGGCGCTCGAGGTCAACAGCGACGCCATGGCGTGGGCGATCGCCAACTACGCGCTGAGCACCGAGAAGGTCAACGGCATCAAGCCGGGTGGCAAGAAGTCGAAGGCCGCCATCGCCAAGCTGCGGGCGGGCGAGCGTGTCCTGCCGAAGGTGGCCAACAGCCACGCGCACGAGCACGCCGCGGTGAGCTGAGGCAGCTCGATACTCCTCTGACGCGGGCGGTTCCTCGAGCGGGAGCCGCCCGCGTTGCTTTGTCCGCGGCCTGTCGGGGATGCGTCAGCCGGGCCGCGCACCTGAGCGCGGAAGCTACGGCAGCGCAACAGGATCGCGGTTGTCCGGCTGGCCGCGAGCACGCCACTCGGTGTGTGGCCTCGCTGGCACCTGCCGGAATCCCAGTGGCTGCGTCAAGGTGGTCGACCAGTTCTCGCCGCCTTGCGCGGCCGCCCTTCGTTCCAGTGAGGTGACGAGCTGGGAGAAGCCGCGCGGGGTCGTGGTGGCGGGATGACGGCGGGCAGCTGGCCGGCTCGTGGTGGCGGGCGAGCTGCGGTGGGCGGCTTGCGCGGGTCGTGGTTTGTGGTGCGTGGCGGTGGGCTGTTTGCGGGGTTGTGGTGACGGTGGGCAGCCGGCGCTGGTTCGCGGTGACTGGTGTGTCACGCGCCGCGCCGATGGACAGGTCAGCCGAGGTCGTTGGTGTTGAACGTGTCGCAGGCCGCCGGGTCACCCGTGTTCAGGCCGGTGAGCAGCCATTTCTCCCGCTGCGCCGACGTGCCGTGGCTGAACTGGGACTCGTCCACCCGGCCGCCACCGAACTCGCGCTGCAGGTAGTCGTCGCCGATGTGCTGCGCCGCATCGAGGGCCTGCCTGATGTCTTCCTGCGTGATGTTGGTGATCAGCGGTTCGCCGCTCTCGGTCGGTGTGGTGGCGGCGTTGTGCGCCCACACTCCCGCGTAGCAGTCGGCCTGCAGTTCCAGGCGCACCAGGCCCGAAGTCGGCCCGGTCTCGTTGTGGTTGATCCGGGACGAGCGGCCCAGCAGGTTCTGCACGTGGTGCCCGTACTCGTGGGCGAGCACGTACGCCTCGGCGAACAGTCCGCCCTCGGCCCCGAACCGGCGCTGCAGCACGTCTTCGAAGAAGGACAGATTCAGGTACACGCCCTCGTCGGCCGGGCAGTAGAACGGGCCGATGCTGGAGTCGGCCGCCCCGCAGGCGGTCTCGACGCGGTCGGTGAAGAAGGTCGTGGTGGCTGGGCGATACGTCGTGCCGGAGCGAGCGAACGCGTTGCTCCAGTAGTCCTGGATCGAGTTGACGATGGCGACGATGGCGCAATCGTGGTTGCGCTTGGCGTCGGCGCCGGTGCGACATTCGGAGCTCAGGTCGCTGTTGGTGACCTGCTGACCGGAGCCGAGGCCAGCCAGCCCGCGGTCCAGCCCGAACCCGCCGCCGAGATTGCCGAAACCGCCCCCGAACTGCGACAACAGCAGGTAGATGATCACGCCGACGATGCCGAGCCCGCCGCCGCCTGCGACGACCCGGCCCCCGATGCCTCCTGTGACACCCCGCAGGTCGCGAATCTCACCTGCGTCGAGGTCGGCTCCTTCGTTGAAGTCCACGTCGCACTCCTCACTGCGCCGTGTGAAGCGTAACCAAGCTGCGCCGTCGATCCGCGCCGTGGACAAGCCTGGGCGCGGTCGCCCGCGCTGTCCAAACGGGCACCGCGCCCAGGGTGAGAGGTTGTTGGGGCGATTGGCCGCACCGCGGGCCGGCGGCTAGCACTGCTGGCCGATATGGACACCTGGCCGAGGCAGGCTGGAACACCGTCGAGATACGCGACCATGTGCGCGCATTCGGAGGACACCCGCGTCTGACGACCGCTCTCGTCCTCGCCGGAATCGGGTCAGGCCGCTCCAAACGAGGGGGCACAGTCGGCGGCCAACCGCGAAGAATCATTCGACACTGCACCACCTGCCCTTCCCGGGAGGGCCGGCCCCGCCGCTGTTCGCCGCGGAACGCCATGGGCCGTGACCATCCGTACACCCAGCATGCGCCTGTCGTGCTGATGAGACAAGGCCGTTCACCTTTCCCGGTCGCTCCGTGCGGGGGAGGTGTCGCTACCCTTTGGGCATCGAGGAGGCGTGGCAGAGCGGCCGAATGCAGTCGCCTTGAAAGCGACCGTCGGGTGAAACCGACCGGGGGTTCAAATCCCTCCGCCTCCGCGTGACGATCGACGACGGGCCGAGCCGGGCAGCTCGGCCCGTCGTCTTCGGAGGGCTACGCCGGACAGTTCGTATGCCGCTGTCTGAGCAGACGCAGCGAAGGGCCGGAAGCGTCATCGAGGACGGAAAGCCAACGCTTTGACGGTGGCGGCCACTTCCGGCCATCGCGGGTCGTCCGGGTCGGCGGGGAAGCCGAGCAGTGGCGCGAGGCGCCGCCAGGCGCGGGGATGCTTGCGCTGGTAGGTGCGGAGCGCGCGGAGCGTTTCGTCCGGCTCGAGGCGCCGGTGTTCCGGGTTCAGCCAGCGATCCCTGCCGATGCGGACCTCCACGGCCGGGGCGGCTTGCAGGTTGCGATACCAATCCGGGTTCGGGCCCCATGCCGCCACGACTACGGCCTCGGGAAGGTCGGGCCGGAAGTCGACGACTTCGACGACCACCTCGCGCCGGGCCCCGGTGCGCCGTCCGCGATGAACCAGGTAGAGCAGCCGCCGCCGGAAAACCCATCCGAGGTGTGCGCGATACAGCCAGATCGGCGCGCGCAGCAGGGCGCGGAGCACTCCCCGTGGTTTGCGATCCGTCAAAGCCATCGTCATGCCACCGTATGCCGTCGGAAAGCCGTCCGCTTGCCGCCCCGGTGTCGTCGGCGTTCCTCGCCCTGTGCACCGCTTGCCCGATATCGGCCGGGCAAGTACCGGCAAGGGGTTGGCGCGTTGCCGGTGGTGATCGGTAACCTCGCGGCGATTGGATACAGGGGGCCGCAGGCATGTACGTCACCACGGGGAATTCTGTGGAGGCGTCGCGCCAACGCCGCGGCTGGCGGGTGGAGCCGGCGGTGGCTTTGGTCGCGATCGCGTTGATCGGTGTCGTCGGGTACGACGTCGTGCGCTCCTGGGGCGGTGAACTCCTCGACGTGAACGTCTACCGCCAGGGCGCACAACAGTGGCTGACCGGCCAGGACGTCTACGCGACGAGCGGGTTGGACATCAACCTGCCTTTTCTTTATCCGCCGCTGGCCGCGGTGCTGTTCAGCTCGCTGGCGGTCGTGAGTGCCGAAACCGCCGGTGTCGTGATGACGGTTCTGTCTTTCGCGGCCCTTGTGCTCGCGGCGGTGGTGCTGGCTCGCAGATTGCCCGAGCGAACCGGTCCGTGGCCGCTGGTTGCCGCCGGAATGGTGGCACTGTGCCTGCAATTCGAGCCGGTCAGGCACACGTTCGGATTCGGCCAGATCAATCTCCTTCTTCTTGCGCTCGTCGTCGTCGATTGTTTGGTCGACCTTCGGTGGTTGCCGCGCGGGGTGCTTGTCGGGCTCGCCGCCGCCATCAAGCTCACGCCCTTGGTGTTCCTGGTGTATTTCCTGCTACGACGGGACACACGTGCAGTCGTGGCGACGGTCAGCTCTTTCGTCGGGTGCATGGCCCTGGGCTTCCTTCTTGCGCCACAGGCCTCCATCTCGTATTGGACCGACGTCGTCTTCGACACCGCAGAACGGGTCGGCAACGAGTATGCGGGCAATCAGTCGATTTACGGTGTGCTGTCCAGGGCCGGGTTCGACGAAGGCGGGTTGATCGTGCTGTGGCTGCTCGTCGCGATCGCGGTCACCGCGATCGGCGCCGTGGCCATGCGCCGCGCGCTGCGCCTGGGCTCCGAACTGACCGCGGTCGCGATCTGCGGTGTCGTCGGCGTGATGGTCTCGCCCATTTCGTGGAGTCATCACTGGGTGTGGGTGTTGCCTGCGCTGGCTGCCACGCTGGAAATCATGTCGTGGCGCGTGCTGCTGCCTGCGGTCGTGGTCGCGGCGATCTTCGTGCTGGCGCCGCACTGGTTGGTGCCGAACAACGACGGCCTCGAGTATGGGTGGACGGCCGGCGAGTGGCTGCTCGGCAACGCCTATCTGCTCACCGCGGCCGTCGTTCTGGTGATCGTGGCGGTGGCCGGTTTCCGGCGGCGGGTGGCGGAGTCGCACCCACGCGGCATCATGTCTGCCGATGCGGATATTGGTGGTTGAGGACGACGACGGCGTCGCGGGTGCGATTCTGGATGCGCTCCGCGCCAGGGGACACGGTGTCTTCCGGGCCGCAGTCGCGGCGGAAGTACCTGTGCTGCTGCCGGATGCCGAGCTGGTGCTGCTCGACCTCGGATTGCCGGACGGCGACGGCTTCGAGGTGCTGCGCACCATCCGGCGCGCCTCCCCGGTCCCGGTGCTGGTGATCACCGCCCGGTCCGCGGAGCGCGACGTGGTCCGTGCCCTCCACCTCGGTGCCGACGATTACCTGGTGAAACCGGTCAGGCTCAAGGAATTGTTGGCGCGGGTGGATGCCGTCGTGCGGCGCGCGCGAGCGCAGACCGCTGATCCGGTTGCCGAAATCGGCGATCTCCGCGTCGACCTCGCGGCCCGGCGGGTCACCGTCGGCGGCGCAGAACTGCGCCTGACCGGCAAGGAGTACGACATCCTGGCTGCTCTGGCGCGGCGGCCGGGTGTCGCGGTCAGCCGCGACGAACTCCTGCTGCAGGTGTGGGGCCATGTCGACAAATCGGTTTCGCGCGCCCTGGACGTGCACCTGGCGGCGCTGCGCGCCAAGATCAACCGGCCCGGGCTGCTGACCACTGTTCGCGGTTTCGGCTTCCGGCTCGGCGACTGACCGGTGAAGCGCACCGGTGCGCTTGGTCGGTTGTTGGTGGCCGGGGGTGTTGTGGTGGCGGGGGTGTCTCGGTGCGTTCGGTCGGTTGTTGGTGGCCGGGGATGTTGCGGTGGCAGGAAGCGTCCCGGTGCCCGGTCCGTTATCGATTCTGTTCTTAAGAACGTGTGAAGCTGGCCCGTCCGCCCATGGCCTGCGCCGTATCGTGCTCGCCGACATTCTCCGGCGCAACGAAGGGCAGGAGGTCATGAGCAGCGATTCCTCCAGCACGAAGACGGCATCCGCAGAGGTGCCGACCGGAAAGGCCAAGCTCCGCTGGCTCGGGCCGGGACTGGTGGCCGCGGCGACCGGTGTCGGCGCAGGCGACCTGGTCGCGACGATGGTGGCGGGCGCCCAGTACGGCACGATGCTGCTGTGGGCGGCGATCGTGGGCACGATCCTCAAGCTGGCACTCGGTGAGGGGGTCGGTCGCTGGCACGTGGCCTCCGGCACCACCCTGCTGGACGGCTGGCGCCGACTCGGCTACTGGGCCACGGTCTTCTTCGGCGTCTACATGATCCTGTGGGGCTTCGTCTACGGCGCGACCGCGATGTCGGCGACCGCGTTGCCGCTGAACGCGCTGTTCGGCGGGCTGTCGGTGCGTTACTGGGCGATGATCGCCGGGGTCGTGGGCTTGATCCTGGTCTGGCTGCAGCGCTACCGGGCGTTCGAGAAGGTCATGACCGCCCTGGTGCTGGTCGCGTTCGTGTCGGTGATCCTGATCGCCGTCCTGGTCTCGCCCAACCTGGGCGAGGTGTTCGGCGGTCTGGCGCCCCGCCTGCCGGACGGCTCGGTGGTGTACGTGCTCGGTCTGATCGGCGGGGTCGGCGGCACCATCACCATGGCCGCATACGGCTACTGGGCATTCGCCAAGGGGTGGAAGGGGCCGCGCTGGCTGTCCATGATGCGGCTGGACAACGCGGTCGGCTACATCATGACCGGCATCTTCGTCGTGGCGATGCTGATCGTGGGCTCGACCTTGCTGCTCGGTCAGCAGCTGACCGAGAGCGACACCGGCCTGCTGGTGCTGGGCGAGGAGCTGGGTGAGCAGTACGGCCAGTGGGCCCGCATCGTCTTCCTGATCGGCTTCTTCGCGGTTTCGGCGACCTCGCTGCTGGGCGTGTGGAACGGCGTGAGCCTGCTGTTCACCGACTGGACCCGCACCATTCGCCTGCCGCACGGCAGGAAGGCCGAAGCCGCGATGGCCGAAGCCGCGGTCGGCGAGCAGGCGGAAGGCGGCGAGCCGGTGGCGTACCAGGCGGCGGCCGCCGAACGATCCCTGCCGTTCCGCGCCTACCTGCTGTGGCTGACGTTCCCGCCGATGCTGCTGCTGTTCCTGGACAAGCCGTTCGGGGTGACGCTGGCCTACGGCGTGCTCGGCTCGGCGTTCATGCCGTTCCTGGCGATTTCGCTGATGCTGCTGCTCAACTCGCGGCGCATTGGGCAGGAAGGCCGCTCCGGGTGGCTGTCCAACGTCCTGCTGACCGCGTGCGCGGCGCTGTTCCTGACGCTGCTGGTCACCGACATCGCCGGGCGGCTGTCCTAGCCTGCACACCGTGACGGCGAGTAGCACGGGACGGCGGGCGGACTGATGCGCCGCAGGCTGCTCCTCGTGCTGCTCGCCTTCGCGGTCGTCGCCGTGGCGGGGTTCGCCGTCCCGCTGTTGCTCAGCACCGCGGAGAGCCGCACCAACGAGTTCATCCTGTCGCGCTCGGCCGACGCGGCCCGGTTCGCCGCGATGGCCCAGACCGCGTTGGCGGAGAACAACACCGATCAGCTGCGTGACGAGGTGGCCGCCCACAGCCGGGTATTCGGCGACGGGGTGTTGATCGTCGATGCTCGGCGCACTGTCGTCGTGGCGGAGGGGTTGCCGGCCGACGACCCGCGCGCGGTGTCCGCAGCGGAAGCCGCGTTGCGCAATCAAACCCAGCCGAGGCCCGCGGATCTGCGGCCGTGGTCCTCCGGAGACGTGCTGGTCAGCCACGCCGTCGGCACCGGGGTGCGGGTGAGCGGCGCGGTGGTGCTGCGCACCTCGGTCGAGCCTGCGGTGGCGGACATCCGGGTCTGGTGGGGCGGGATCCTGCTGGGTGCGCTGCTCGCGCTGGTGGTCGCGGTGTTGCTGGTGCTGCGGATCGCGCGGTGGGTGCTGCGGCCGATCGATCAGCTGGCGGCCGGCATGCACCGCATGACCCAAGGCCGGGGGGACACGCATGTCGAGGTGGTGTCGGGGCCGCCGGAGCTGCGGGGGCTGGCGCAGAAGTTCAATCGGATGTCCGATGCGCTGGCCGAGTCGGCCGAGCGGCAGCGCGCCCTGGTCGCCGATGTGTCGCACCAGCTGCGGAATCCGATGGCGGCCCTGCGGCTGCGTCTGGACGGAATCGCGGATCGGCAGGGCAGCGGGCACGAGCACGACGTCCGGCAGATGCAGGTCGAGCTGGCACGCCTGGAAGACCTGCTGGACGGGATGCTCGCGCTGGCTTCGGCGGACAGCACCGCCACCGACCTGGCCGCCTCCGACGAGCCGCAGGCGCAGTGCGATGCGGCCACGGTGTTGGCCGAGCGGGTCGAGGCATGGCACGACGCGGCATCCGAGGCAGGAGTGCGGCTCGCCGGCGCCATGCTGTCCGAGTTGCGAGTCGGGTGTTCCGAGAGCGAGCTTGCGCAGGTGTTCGACGTCGTCCTGGACAACGCCATCAAGTACGCCGGTGACGGCGCGACGGTGACGTGGTCGGGCGAACGCCACGACGACTACGTGGTCGTGTGCATAACCGATGACGGCCCGGGGGTGGCGGAGCAGGACCTGCCACGGTTGACCCAACGGTTCTGGAGGGGGAGCAGCGGGCCGGGTTCGGGCCTGGGGCTGGCCATCGCCGAGCGGCTGGTGACGGCTCGGGGTGGACGGTTCGAGCTGTATCACGTTCAGCCGCACGGCCTGGGTGTGCGGCTGCGGCTCCCGGCGGTGACCACATGAAGCGGCGGACAGCACTGGTCATGGCGCTGGGGGTGGCCGCGGGGAGCATGGCGGGCGCGTGCACCCGGTCGGCGGAGCCGCCGCCCGGCCTGCGCATCGCCGCGGGGGAGCCCGGTGGGTTCTACGTGGAGTTCGCCCGGCTGCTGGCCAGGACGCTCGACGCCACGGTCGGCTACACGAACGGTTCGCATCAGAACATCGCCCAGGTGCATGTCGGCCGCGCCACCCTCGGCCTCAGTTTGGCCGACGTGGCCGAAGCGGCCGTCGCCGGGCGTGAGCCGTTCGGCGAGCCGCTGCCGTTGCGGGCGATCGGCCGGGTCTACGAGAACTACATGCAGCTGGTGGTCTCGGCGGACAGCGCGATCAGTTCTGTCGGCGATCTTGCCGGCCGCCGGATCTCGCTGGGCGCGGCGGGATCTGGCGCAGCGATCTTCGGTGAACGGTTGCTGGCCTCGGCAGGGGTGAATGCGCGGGTGGACCACAACGAGCTGTCGGTGGCGACGAAGCGGCTTGCCAGGGGAGAGATCGACGCGCTGTTGTGGTCCGGCGGCGTGCCGACGCCCGCGTTGACGGCGCTCAGCGGCTCGCATGCGGTCCGGCTGCTCGATCTCACCACCGTGTTGCCCGCCTTGCTGGAGGCGTACGACGCGCCGTATCACCGGGTGGTCATCCCGGCCGGGACATACGGCAACACTGGGCCGGTGGCCACGATCGGCGTGCCGAACTTGCTGCTGGCCAGCCGGACGCTCTCCGCGGATACGGCGGCGGCGGTGGCCCGTACCCTGGTCCAGCAGGCGCCGCGCCTGGTTCCGGCGTCCGCGCTGGGAACCCAGTACTTGGAGTTGCGCTCGTTGATCGCCACCGGAAGCGTCCCGCTGCACCCGGGGGCAGCAGACGCGTATCGAGAGCTCAGAGGGTAGGCCGACCGGAGGACTCGTGGGTTGGGGCCGCGGGCTGCGGAACGTGGTGACGCGACGGCTACTGGGCTGTGGATCAGCCGTCCGCTGCGGTGTGCCCCGACGGCTGTTCACCGGATGCGCCCGGCGCGAAGGGTTCGAACACGGCGCGAACCTCGGCCGGGGGTCTCTTCGGCCGAAGCTCCTTGGGGTCGACCCACACGTAGCGATTGGTCACCTCGGCGACGCGCTCGTCGCCGCGCATCATGTCGAACCGCAGGATGAGGGACGTGGTGCCGAGCTTGTCCACGAAGCAATCCACGCGCAGCTGGTCCTTGTAGTGGCACGGCGCACGGAACCGCACGTTGGCCTCGGCGACGACGAAGTCGACACCGAGGCCGAGCAGCTCGTCGTAGGAGCCGAAGAGCGTTTCGATGCACTCCATGCAGGCCATGTCGGCATACGCCAGGTAGTGCGCGTTGAACACCACGCCTTGCGCATCGCATTCGTGGTAGCGCACCCGCAGGGGCATGGACGTGATCACTTTGGCCATTCTGCGACGGTAACCGGTCGGCTCGGCCCCCGGCGAGGCGTGACTCCGGTCGACGCGTCAATGGCGGGGCTGGGCGGTGGCGGTGTGGGCAGCTGATCACTTCAGTGGCAGGGGCTGGGCGGTGGCGGTGTGGGCAGCTGATCACTTCAGTGGCGGGGCTGGGCGGTGGCGGTGCGGGCAGCTGATCACTTCAGTGGCAGGGGCCGGACAGCGGCGATGCGGGCAGCTGATCACTGCGCCGTGCGGGTGCGCATGCCGTTCGGTGTCGACCTGCGTTGTCGTGGTGAGGTCGGCGGCTCGGGTCGGCGCGCGGAAGCCGGTCGATCCACCAGCGAGCGGGATCATTGACGTTTGTCGGCGAGCAGAGGCTCGGACGCTGCTCGGCACGGCTACAGCGGCGAGCCGGCCGTGGCGCAGTCCGACGTCAGTCCATCCGGTCAGCCGTCGCCGGTGGCCAGCGTCGGCGGCTCCGGATGGGCGTCGATCAAGTCCTCCGGTGCGGACAACCGCCATGCCTCGTAGACCAGCTCGGTCAACTCGTCCGCATCGATGCCTGCCAGATACACCACCACCCAGCCGAAGGCGCCCGAGGTGAACTGCACCTCGAACACGTCCGGCCGCTCGGCGACCAGCGCCTTCTGCTCGTGCAGCAACTGCTTGAGGCCGACCGTCCGAGTGCGCGGCCAGTAGTACCCGAACCGCTTGCCGCGCACGCGGTAGGAGGTGTAGTCGCCGCCTTGGGTCTGCGTCACCTCGGGCAACGCGTCGATGATCCGGAGAAAGACAGTGCTGTCGACGGCCACCAGGGCATTGTGCGCACCAGCACCGTCAATGTGGTGAAGACGTGTTCGGCTGGCCGGCTCAGGGCCCGCGACCGGTGCGCTCGATGATTCGGACGCCGCTCCGGCGTGGTGCCGCGAGGCGCCTTTGTCCGGTGCTTCGACGGGCGGAACGGTCGGGCGACGGAGCCGACGCGTTCGCTGGGCTCAGCCGGGTGGTTCGGTACCGGAGTGGCCGCCTTCTTCCGCCGTCGTCTCCGAGGGGTCGATGGGGCGGTTCGCCTCGGCGCCTTCCTCGGGGTCGCGTCGTTGATCCTTGGTGTGGCCGAAGACCTTGCGCTCCAGGTCGTCGACGGCCTCTTGGGATTCCTTCGGCGTGCGCTCGGGCATCCTGCTCGCCTCCCGTCTGGTCGCGGGCCGTCCGCGTGCCCGGCCCCACGACCGCTGTAGCCGCGACGATAGCCGAAAGTCGGCAATTCGGCCGCTGCCTCGCGCCTGACGAACCACAAGCGACGCTGCGGCGTGGGGATCACGAGAACAACTGGCACCGCACGCGGGAGTGATACCCCCAGGGGGTATAGTCGGCCGTGAGCAGAGCGAGGAGGAGTGGCATGACCGAGACCACCTACACCGTGACCGGCATGACCTGCGGCCATTGCGCCAGCTCGGTCTCCGAGGAGATCGGCGCCATCGCCGGGGTCCGCGATGTGTCCGTGGACCTGGAGACCGGGAAGGTGACCGTGGTGAGCGACGCGGAGCTGAACGTCGCCGACGTGCGGGCCGCGGTCGAGGAGGCGGGGTACGCGCTGGCATGAAGACTCCCGCCAAACTCGTTGCTTTCGGTGCCGCTCTCGCCGTGGCTCTTGGCGGCGGCTGGGTGCTCGGCGCCACGGTCGGCCCGCAGAGTGAGCCGGACGTCGCGGATGGGGGCACCACAAGCGACGCGATGCACGGCAGCGGCTCCGGCGAGGATGGCGGCATGCCCGGCCACGGAGCCCAAGGCGGTGACGGTGGCCATGGCGGACATGCGGAGGACGGGCACGGCGGCGGTGGTCACGCGGCGGGCGTGCCCGCGGGGCTGAGCGCGTCCCAGGACGGCTACACCTTCGCGCCGCTGACGTCGACGTTGCGCGCGGACCGCACCGAGCGGTTCCGGTTCCGCATCCTGGGGCCGGACGGCCACCCGGTCACCCGCTTCGAGGTGGAGCACGAGAAGAAGCTGCACCTCATCCTCGTCCGGCGGGACTCGGCCGAATTCCAGCACCTGCACCCGGCGATGGCCGCCGACGGCACCTGGTCGGTGCCGCTGCGGCTGACCAAACCGGGCAGCTACCGCGCGTTCGCCGACTTCCGTCCCACCGACGGCCAAGCCATGACCCTCGGCGTCGACCTGGCTGTGCCCGGCACGTTCCAGCCGGAGACGTTCGCGCCGTCCCGGGTGGCGACGGTCGACGGCTACCAAGTCCGCCTGGACGGCGAGCTGAAGCCGGGCGAGACCTCGGACCTGACGCTGACGGTCACCCGCGGCGGCAAGCCGGTGACCGATCTCCAGCAGTACCTCGGGGCATCGGGGCACCTCGTCGCGCTGCGCCAGGGCGACCTTGCCTACTTGCACGTCCACCCGGTCGACCCGGAGGCACGCGGGCCCGAGATCCGCTTCCAGGCGGAGGTGCCGTCCCCAGGAACGTACCGGCTGTATCTGGATTTCCAGCACCGCGGCACGGTCCGCACGGCGGAGTTCACGGTGCCTGCGGAGGGACACCACCATGGCTGACCAGGCCACCCGCACCATGGAGCTGTCCATCGGCGGCATGACCTGCGCGTCGTGCGCCAACCGGATCGAGCGCAAGCTCAACAAGCTCGACGGCGTGCAGGCCACGGTCAACTACGCCACCGAGAAGGCGACGGTCAGCCACCCGGAGACCATCCAGCCCGAGGACCTGATCGCCACCATCGAGCAGGCAGGCTACTCGGCCGAGCTCCCCGCACCGGCCACGCCGGAGGAGGACGGCCGGGCCGCGCGGGACGACGACCCCCAGCTGCGGGCGATGCGGGACCGTGCGGTGATCAGCATCGTGCTGGCGGTCCCGGTGATCGCCATGGCGATGATCACCCCGCTGCAGTTCACCTACTGGCAGTGGGTCTCGCTCGCCCTCGCGGCCCCGGTGGCGATCTGGGGCGCCTGGCCGTTTCACGTGGCCGCGGTGCGGAACGCCCGGCACGGCACGGCGACCATGGACACCCTGATCTCCCTGGGCGTGGCCGCCGCGTTCGGCTGGTCGCTGTACGCGTTGTTCTGGGGCGGTGCGGGTGTCCCCGGCATGCAGCATCCGTTCCGGTTCACCGTCGAGCCCGACGCGGGCCCCGCGATGTACCTGGAGGTCGCCGCGGGCGTCACTGCGTTCATCCTGCTCGGCCGGTACTTCGAGTTGCGGGCCAAGCGGCGCGCGGGCTCGGCCCTGCGCGCCTTGCTCGAGCTCGGCGCCAAGGACGTCGCCGTGCTGCGCGACGGCAAGGAGATCCGCGTCCCGATCGAGCAGCTCGCCGTCGGTGACACGTTCGTGGTGCGGCCGGGCGAGAAGATCGCCACCGACGGCGTGGTGATCGAGGGCAGCTCGGCGGTCGACGAGAGCATGCTGACCGGGGAGTCCGTCCCGGTCGATGTTCGCGAAGGGTCCCGGGTCGTCGGCGCGACGGTGAACGCGGGCGGCCGGCTGGTGGTGCGTGCCACCAGGGTCGGCGCCGACACCCAGCTGGCGCAGCTGGCCAAGCTGGTCGAGCAAGCCCAGGCGGGCAAGGCCCGGGTGCAGCGGTTGGCCGACCGCATCTCGGGCGTCTTCGTCCCCGCGGTCATCGCGCTGGCCGTCGGCACGCTGGGCTTCTGGCTCGGCAGCGGATCACCGGCGACGTCGGCGATCACCGCGGCGGTGGCCGTGCTGATCATCGCCTGCCCGTGCGCCCTCGGGCTGGCCACTCCCACGGCGTTGCTGGTCGGGTCCGGCCGCGGTGCGCAGCTGGGCATCCTGCTGAAGGGCCCGGAGGTGCTGGAGTCGACGAGGCGGGTCGACACCGTGGTGCTGGACAAGACCGGCACCGTGACCACCGGCGAGCTGTCGGTGATCGACTGGCACGGCGACGACGAGGTGCTGCGGCTGGCCGGGGCGGTGGAGAACGCCTCCGAACACCCCATTGCCCGCGCCATCGCCTCGGCGGCCTCGAACAAGGTGGGCGAGCTGCCTGCCGTGCGGGATTTCGCCAACGTCGAAGGCCTCGGCGTGCACGGCGTGGTCGACGGCCACGCGGTGGTGGTCGGCCGTCCCGCCCTGCTCGAGCAGTGGTCCATGCGGCTGACCGACGATCTCGTCGCATGGCAGCGCTCGGCGGAGGCCGAAGGCCGCACCGTGGTGGCGGTCGGCTGGGACGGAACGGCCCGCGGGCTGATCGCGCTGTCCGACACGGTGAAGCCGACCTCCGCCGAGGCGGTGCGGCAGCTGCGCGAGCTCGGCCTGACCCCGGTGCTGCTGACCGGCGACAACAAGACGACCGCGGCGGCCGTGGCCGCGGAGGTCGGCATCGATGCGGGCAACGTGATCGCCGAAGTGCTGCCCGCGGACAAGGTCGACGTGGTCAAACGGCTGCAGGACGAGGGCAAGGTCGTCGCGATGGTCGGCGACGGGGTCAACGACGCGGCCGCGCTCGCCCAGGCCGATCTCGGCCTGGCCATGGGCACGGGCACGGACGTGGCCATCGAGGCCAGCGACCTGACCCTGGTCCGGGGTGACCTGCGGCTGGCGGCCGATGCCATCCGGCTGAGCCGCCGCACGCTCCGGGTCATCAAGAGCAACCTGGGCTGGGCGTTCGGCTACAACCTGGCGGCTTTGCCGTTGGCTGCGGCCGGCCTGCTCAACCCGATGATCGCCGGGGCCGCGATGGCGTTCAGCTCGGTGTCGGTGGTGCTGAACAGCCTGCGGCTGCGCCGATTCCGGTGAGGGCGTCGCGGCAGGGCCGGTCGTCGCCGAGCGCGCTTCGCCGAGCGACGGATCGTCGCCCGGGAACCCACGCTGAGTAGTGTCGTTCTCCCTCGCGTGGGGTACTCGCTGGCGTGAACACGAACTCGTACGTGCTGTTCCTGCTGATCGGCGCACTGCTGGTGGTGATCGACGGCCAGATCATCTACCGCAGCGGGCGCCGGATGCTGCGCCAGTCGTCCTCCGACGCGGGGTCGGCCGAGTCCCAGGTGAGCCTCGTGGTGGTGCTGTTCCACCTGGTTTCCTTCGGGGTCGTCGCGCTGGCGTCGACGATCGGCGAATGGAACACCGTGACCGGCGTGGTGGCGCGGTTGGGGCTGTTGCTGTTGTTCCTCGCCCTTGCGCACTGGGCTGCCACCACCGCGCTGGCGTCCCTGCGCGACCGGGAGAGCGCCCGGTCCCAGCGGCTGGCCCGGCATCGGGCGCGCGAGGTCGGCGGTGCGTCGCTCGGCGAGTCCCCGATCTCCCCGGTGCCCGGGCAGATGGACGCTTCCGGGGGTGCCGAGCCCTATGTGAGTCCGTCGATCGACGACACCGACCCCTACCCTCGGTGACCGGGCGACGGTGCTCGCGCCGCTCGGCCCGTCACGGCGTCTCCGGTGGTGAGAGCGCCTTTCAGTCGCTCTGGTCGGCGTGAACGGCACAGGCTCCTAGCCCGACCGGGGGACGCAGGTTCACATGAGGTAACGATTCTGCGTACTTCCGCGAGTCCCAAGGCATGGAGAACCATGCGGCCGAGGCAAACGAGCTCGAACTGGGCGAGTTGCTGCCCCGCGCGATGCGCCGCGACAGTGTCCTGGAGGGCACCGGCGCCGCGCCTTCGGCTCGCCCCCAGCACGTCGGCGGCCGGATCGTACTGGCCGTCACCACGTTGATCGTGGGCAACGCCGTGTTGTCCGCCGCCATCGCAGCCATTGCCGTGGTGGCGAAAAGCTCGGTGAGCCTGGCCTCCCCGCTGGACTTCTTCGCCGCGTTCGCGCTGACGTTCCCGCTGTCCGCGCTGGTCGCCGGCCTGGTGTGGATCGGGTCGACGCAGCGGCTGCCCGCGTTCGAGCTGGCCACGTTCTGGGTGGTCGGCGTCATCGGCGTCACTTACCTGGCCGGGCTGGTAGGAATCGACGACGCCGTCATGGCCGAGATGGTGGCTTCCGCGCAGTCGCTCGGGGACAGCTGGTTCACCCAGACCTTCGGCATCACCGGCGAATACCTCAGCTACTACACGTGGGTGCCGTTCCTCGGCGGCATCGTCACCGGCTACGTCACCGGCGCCATCTGCGTTCGCTTGGCCCGTGTCAACCGGGAGAGCTGACCGGGCTCGTAGCATCGTCCAGGTGGACGCTGGTGAGCCGACGAGCCTCGACGAGCTGGCGCAGCAGGTCGTCCGGCGCGCCGGTTCGCGCCCGTCAGCACGGTTCGTCCTCGGCATTGCCGGTCCACCGGGCGCGGGAAAGTCGACATTGGCCGCGCGGCTACGCCGCCGCATCGCGGACATCGCGGGCTCGGAAACGGTGGCGATCGCCCCGATGGACGGCTTCCACCTGACCAACGCCGAGCTCGCCCGGCGAGGGTGGACCGACCACAAGGGCGAGCCGCACACGTTCGATGTCGCCGCCTACGTCGCGACGTTGCGGCAGCTGCGGCGATCGACGGCAGCGCTCACGGTACCGATCTACGACCGCGCGCGGCACGAACCGCGGCCCGACGGGGCACGCTTCGGTCCCGAGACGTCGATCGTGATCACCGAAGGCAACTACCTGCTGCTGGACACCGACGGTTGGTCCCAGGTGCGGGACTGCCTGGACGAGGTGTGGTTTCTGCACGCAGAACGGGCCCTGCTGGCCGAGCGTCTCTTCGCCAGGCACGTCAGCGGCGGCAAGGCGGCGGAGGTGGCGCGGCGGAAGGTCGAGACCAGCGACCTCCGCAACGCGGACCTGGTGGCCTCCGGCCTGGACCGGGCCGACCTGGTGCTGGCCGACGACGACGGCGAGTATCGCCTGCTCGAATCCTATGGCCGGGCGCCCGGCCAGTGACGCATCCATTCCCTGGTGCCGAAGTACCGGCAGGAGAACGTGGCCACGCGAGCAGCGTTGGACAGGGCCTCGGGAAACGGCTGCCCGAGGTCACCGAAGTAGTAGCAGAACGCGCCGTGCAAAATGTCTCCCGCGCCGAGGGTGTCGATCACCTGCTCCCGGCCGACCGGCACCGCACAGGTGTCGTCGCCCCAGCGACAGCGGATCGGCGCCTCTCCCGCCGACACGGCCGCCGCGCTGACACCGGCATCAGCCAGGTAGTTCAGGACGTCTGCCGGATCGTCGGGCACGCCGGGGGGCCGGAACGCCGCCGAGCAGATGGCGACGTCGACCAGCGGCAGCAACTCGGCATGGACGTCCTTCCAGCGACCCGCGTCGAGCATCACCGTGATGCCGCGTGACCGGGCTTGCCTGGCCGCCTCCAGGCACAACGCTTCGTGGTGACCGTCGACGAGAACGATGCGCAGGTCGTCGGTGAACACCGTCGACCCGGCGGCAGGCGCGGAGATCCGGCTGCCGTCGAGCGAGACCAGCGTGCGGGTCCGGGCACGGCGCGCGACCACGATCGACGAGATGGGGAGCTGTTGCTGCTCGCCCGCGATGACGTCGACCGGCCGCACGCCGTGCTCGGTCAAGTCCGCCCTGGCGATCTCGGTGAGCTGATGCGACCCGAGTGCGGTGACCAGCGTCGGTCGCGATCCGGACAGAAAGGCGTACGTCACGGCGGCGTTGGCGGCTGGACCGCCCGCGCCCAGGAACTGATCCGACGCCTGGGTCTTGGTGTCCTCCACCGGGTAGTCGTCGACCAGGTAGGCCAGGTCGATCGTGGTCAGCCCGGCGAACAGGACGGCCGACATCGCGCCGACGACGGGGTCAGAAGTTGATCATGTGGCCGGCCAGCCCGTGGATGGCCTCCTTGACCGCCTCGCTCAGCGTCGGGTGGGCGTGCACGTTCCGCGCCGCCTCGTGGACCGTCAGGTCCCACTGCTGGGCCAAGGTCAGCTCGGGCAGCAGCTCGGTGACGTCCGGGCCGATCATGTGCCCGCCGAGCAGCTCGCCGTACTTGGCGTCGGCGATCAGCTTCACGAAGCCCTGCGCGTCGCCCAGCCCGTGCGCCTTGCCGTTGGCGGTGAACGGGAACTTGGCCACCTTGACGTCGAAGCCCTTCTCGCGGGCTTGCTCCTCGGTGTAGCCGAAGGAGGCGATCTGCGGCTGGCAGTAGGTCGCCCGCGGGATCATCGCGTAGTCCAGCGGCATCGTCTCCGCACCGGCGATGGTCTCCGCCGCGATGACGCCCATGGCCTCGGCGGTGTGCGCAAGCATCAGCTTGGCGGTGACGTCACCGATCGCGAAGATGTGGCCGACGCTGGTGCGGCAGTACTCGTCGACGTCGATGGCGCCGCGCTCGGTCAGCGCCACGCCGGTGTTCTCCAGGCCGTAGCCTTCCACCCGCGGCTGGAACCCGATGGCCTGCAGCACCTTGTCGGCTTCCAGTACCTCCTGCTGGTCGCCCTTGGTGACGGTGACCTTGACCTTCTCGCCACTGTCGTCGATGGCGTCCACGCGCGTGCTGGTGCGCACGTCGATGCCCAGCCGCTTGTACCGCTTGAGCAGTTCCTTGGAGACGTCGGCGTCCTCGGTCGGGACCATCCGGTCCATGAACTCGACGATGGTCACGTCGACGCCGTAGTTGTGCAGCACGTAGGCGAACTCCACGCCGATGGCGCCCGCACCGGCGATGATGATCGACCCCGGCAGCTCCTCGCTGAGGATCTGCTGCTCGTAGGTGACCACGCGCTCGGACAGCGACGTGCCGGGCAGCAGCCTGGTGGTGGCGCCCGCGGCGATGATGGCGTTGGTGAACGTCACCGTCTCCTCGGCGCCGTCGACCAGCCTGACGCGCATCGTGTTCGGGTCGGTGAACGTGCCCCACCCGGGGAACTGGGTGATCTTGTTCTTCTTCATCAGGTAGTGCACGCCCTTGACGCGGCCCTCCGCGACGTCCCGGCTCCGCTTGAAGGCCGCGCCGTAGTCGAAGGACACGTCACCGCTGATGCCGAAGGTCTCCTTTTCGTGGGTGAGCAGGTGCACCAGCTCGGCGTTGCGCAGCAGTGCCTTGGACGGGATGCAGCCCACGTTGAGGCAGACCCCGCCCCAGTACTTTTCCTCGACGATCGCGGTGGAAAGACCAAGCTGTGCTGCTCTGATCGCGGCGACGTACCCACCGGGCCCGGCCCCGAGCACGACCACGTCGAAGTGAGTTGCCATGGGCGCGAGCCTACTAGGACCGCGCCGGGCTGGTGCGCCGCTGTGGCAGGTTCGTGGGCCAGCTGACGCTCGCGCTGCCGCGGGCGGGGGATGTGGTTCGGAGACGGCGGTTCGATCGGGTGGGCGGTGGGCGGGTCAGTTGGTGCGCGGTGCTTGGTGGGGAGGGATGGTCCGGATGGGGTGGCTGCCCGGACAGGTGCCGTTTCCGGTGATGTGCACGGTGCTCCGGGGGTGACCTCGCGCCGGAACAGCCGCGTGGGCGGGCCTCCGGTCGGTGTTCGCCGGTCGCCGTCGTGCGGCGGTCGACCCTCATGGTGTGATCCGCTCGGTCGACGACCGCCCCACGCGAGTTCCCGGCCGGTGTTCTCCGGTGCCGTACCGGGTGCCGTCCGACCGCCGGGCCGGGCTTGCCTGTCGGCCGGATCCGGACCGTGCACCTGCCGACCGGCCTGCATCCGCGGCGGCGTCATGCCACGGTGCGGGGACCCGCACTAGTTCGCGTCAGCCGGCGGGGGCCCCGGTGGTGAACGTCATGACAGCGATGCTCTTGTCGTCGTGGCGCTTGGCACGCGGGAGCTCGCGGCCCTCCGGGTCGTGCTCCGCTTCCCACCTCTGGCACCGGCGCAGGATGGCGGCCAGCTGATCGGAATCGCAGCGGGCGACCTCGTCCCAGTCGTCGAGGCCGAGGTGCCGCATGGTCTCGTAGGCGCCGTCGGTGGCCAGCACGACCCACGGGACCGCAGACAGCGGCCGGGTGGCGGTGATCGCCTGGTAAGCGGCCTCCGGATCGGCCTCGGCGATCCAGTAGCCGCCCGGCCTGTTCCGGCGACGGGCGTGCTCGGCCTGGAGGCGGCGAAGCAGCGCGCGATGCTCCTCGTCGTAGCCACCGCCGTCGGCGAGTCGCTGCCGATAGCGGCGGCGAGCAGCCAGGTCGAGGTCGTCCATGCGGTAGTCGCGCAGCGTCTCGGCAGGCGTGATGATCTCGGTGTCACCGAGCACGAGCATGTCGAGGCCGTCCGCGGTGGCGCGGGCGATGGCCACGGTGCTGGTCGGCGAGGTGCCGGGGGTGAGCTGCAAGTCGGTACGCGTCTGCTCGATGGCACGGCTCAGCGTCTGTGGCAGGTCGGCGGCCGGGTCCGCGATCAGCGCATCCCGGATGTGCTGTCCGAGGACGTCGGCGTACCGGGCGGACGGCACCGGCACGGGCAGGAACGCGGATGCGCCGTCGAGCATGACGACGGCGTTCGGCGTGGTGAAGATCCGGTCGTCGCTGTCGCCGTTTCCGGCCAGTGTGGCGTGCTGGATGCGCATGTGATCACCCGTCGGGAGACGTCATGCGCCGGTCGAGCCGTCGGTGGGCGGCTCGTCGCCGAACAGGCACACCTTGCAGAACTCCCGCCCGAACGCGTTGAGCAGGATGCTGCGCCGCACGATCTTGGGTGCCCGCCCGGCCTGCTTCATCGCCTCCAGCACCCGCGGCTGGGCTTCGACCACCTGATACCGGTTCGGATTGCGCACCGTCTCCTTGGAGAACTCGATCAGCCCGAGCCGGGACAGGTTGATCAAGTACGGCTGGATGCGGTCCAGGTGCCGCAGCCCGGCGTGCTCGCCGATCATGCTCAGCCCGCTGGCGACGAGCTCCGAGCCGATCCCGAACGGCCGGTTGGTCCGCACGTCGACGGCGGGCTGGGGACCTTCCCGGTACAGAAACCGCAGGATGCGGGCCTCGTCCGGGGTGATCTCGCTGAGGATGCGGGCGTAGGCGGGGTGTCCTTCCTCCGTGACGTCGACGTCGGCCGACCTGTTCAGCAGCTCCTGCCCGCGGGCGCGCAGTACCTCCATGGTGGGCACCTCGTCGGCATCGTTGTCCCGGGCCTGCGACCGAGCCGGGCCGAACGCACCGAGCAACCCGGTCACCGTGACGCCGCGGCCGTCGGGGCCGGCCGCCTGGCGGTTCAGCTCGTCCAGCCCAAGCGTGCGCCAGGCGAACTCGCGCAGCTCCGCGGTGGTTTCCTGCAGCACTTCGACTGGCCGCTCGCCGTCCAGCGTGCGTTCCACGGCGGTGCGGCCGGCGCGCACGGTCGCGGCCAGGGTGCGGTTCACCGTGCGCCACGACGTGGTCGCCGCGACCTTCAGCAGACCGCCGATGCCCTGCACGAGGTCGGTGTTGCCGACCACCGGGACCCCGCGCTTGACCGGTCGTTTCTGCACTTCGCCCATCTCACACCCCGAAGATCGCCAGGTGAGCCAGTCCGGCGACGATGCCGAGCGCACCGCCGTGCACGAACAGCAGCCACTCGTCCTGCTTGATCGCCGAACGCAGCATCTGCACGAAATCCGCTTCGCTCATCCGACGCATCTGGTTGGCGATGAAGTTCTCGATCTTCGCTCCCTGCCGCTTGTTGAACTCCGCGTCGGCGAACGCCGCCGGGGCGAACGCGCTGGCCCGCCTGGCCACCGACGCCCTGATGTTGTCGTACTCGTCCGTCCCGATGGCTACCCGCACCGCCGTCCTGGCGAACCCGACGGCGCGGTCGACCGCGGGTTTGAGGGTGTCCAGCAGCATGCGGTGGGTGCGGTCCGAACGTGGTCCGTGCAGCAGCTCGTGGCCGACGTTCTGCAGCGTGATGACGTTCTCCGCGATCAGCCGCGCGTATCCCTCGGTCACCTCGTCCTTGCGCTTGATGAACAGCCCCTGCCGCCACGGGATCCACCACGTGGGGCGCACCGGCTCGAAGATCATCGCGATGCCCAGCCAGTTGACCACCCAGCCGATGACCGCGCCGCCGATCGGCAGCACGTACCAGGGTGCCTCGGTGCCGAACACGTCCGGCCAGTAGTACAGCACGCCGAACAGCACCAGGCCCATGGGCAGCCCGAAGTAGAAGCCGAAGTTCTGCATGAACCGCAGCTCCTTGCGGCCGATGTCCTGGAAGATGCTGTTCAGCTTGGTCGGGTTCGCCCGCAGGTAGCGGATGACCATGAGCTTGGCGTCGATCAGCTGGTCGATGTTGGCGCCGATCTTGTCGGTCAGGTCCTTCACCACCGACGGCAACTGCTGCTCGACCCTGGCGAACACCAGCTCCTTCACCTGCGGCGGCAGGTCCTTCCACAGCTGCGGGTCCTCCCGCAGCATGATCTCCTCGACCACGTCGCGGATCTGTTCGGTGGCGATGGCCGTGAGGTGCTCGGCGATCCGGTCCGGTTCGAGCTCGCGGTAGAAGTCGCTGATGCTGCCGAGCTTGGCCAGCCCTTTGTCGACGGCGATGCTGGCCATCTTGTCCGCGCGCGACGGCACGATGCCCTGCCAGCCGATCCGCCCGTCGTACTGCAGCAGCGGCAGCACCTGCACCCGCCGCGGCATGAGCGGGAACAGCACCCGCAGCCCGGGCAGCCGGATGCCGTGGAACCGCAGCGGGTGGAACAGCATCACCACGCCGGTCCAGTTGGTGACGTAGCCGATGACGCCGGTGAACAGCGGGATCGAGATCAAGTGGACCCAGAACCGGGTGGCCGACCCCGGTTCGAGCTGCACCAAAGGAAGCCAGTCGACCATCAGCAGCTCCCTTCGGGCTTGGGGAGGAGCCAGGGCCCGGCAGCATGCCCGGCGCGGATCATCATCGTCTGCCGTATGGCGGATGTCCACCGGACGGCCGGGTGAGTGACCAGGGCGTCAGCCGGTGCCGGACAGCAAGACCGTGCCGGTCAGGGCCGCCGTCCGGGCCGCAGGTGCCGTCCGTCCGGACGCGACGGCGACCCGTCGGAGCCTGCGGCTACGGTGGTCGGGTGCGTGTCGCGACGTGGAATGTCAACTCGGTCAAGCAGCGCATGCCGCGGCTGCTGCCGTGGCTGGACGAGCGCAAGCCGGACGTGGTGTGTCTGCAGGAAACCAAACTCACCGACGAGGCGTTCGCCGAGTTGCTGAGCGAGCCGCTGGCCGAACGCGGCTACGAGTTCGCGCACCACGGCCAGGGCCGGTGGAACGGCGTGGCCATCCTGTCGCGCGTCGGCCTGGCGGAGGTGGAGCGCGGGTTCGCCGGGGAGCCGGGCTTTCCCGGCCCCGAGGCGCGGGCCATCTCCGCGACCTGCGGCGGGATCCGCGTCCACAGCTTGTACGTGCCGAACGGGCGGCAACCGGACTCCGACCACTACCACTACAAGCTGGCCTGGCTGGCGGCGCTGCGGGAGGTGATCGCCAAGGGGCCGGAGTCGGTGATCGTCAGCGGCGACATGAACATCGCGCCCACGGATGCCGACGTGTTCGATCCCGAGGCGTACGCCGGACACACCCACGTGACCGAACCGGAGCGAGCCGCGCTCGCCGCGCTCGGTGAGCTCGGGCTGCGAGACGTGGTCCGGGACCGGTGGCCGAACGAGCGCATCTTCACCTACTGGGACTACCGCGCGGGCATGTTCCACCAGGACCTCGGCATGCGGATCGACCTGGTGCTGGCCGGTGCCCCGGTGGCCGAGCGGGTGCGGGCCGCGTGGGTCGACCGGCAGGCGAGGAAGGGCACCGGTCCGAGCGACCACGCGCCGGTGATGGTGGATCTCGACGAGGCGCCGGACGGCGACATCGGCCCGGTCGTGCCGCCGCCGTCGCGGCCGGCGAAACGGAAGGTGACGCTGCCGCAGTCGAGGTGACGTACGGCAAGCACCGGGCCCGCCACTCGTGGCGGGCGGGGCCGGCGGGTCGGGGGGCAGGGGACTACTGCGCTTCCGACGGGGCGGGCACGGCGATTCGTCCGATCTTCTGGGAGACGAGCTCGCCG
>NZ_PKFA01000071.1:0-42043 GCF_002919275.1 Thermocrispum sp.
CCCGGCATGGGCGGCGTCGCCGGCGCGGCCGGCCAGCGTGGCAAGGGTGCCGAGGACTCCGAGCACAAGGACAAGTACGCGGTCAAGGAAGAGTTCGACGAAGGCCTGAAGGTCGAGTACGACGAGCTGGGCGCCAAGGCCATCGACGAGACGACGGGCCACACTGTCGTCAACCCGGTGATCGGTGCGGCGCCCGAAGCGCCGTCGTCGCAGCAAGTGAAGCCGCACACCCAGTACAAGGACAAGGACGCCTAGGACGTGTACGGTCCGATCCTGACCGCCTCGCCCCATGCCCTCGAGCTGGTCGCCGAGTGGGAACGAGCCGGCCGGCTCAACCCGGTCCTGCGGCCGGTGGCGGTGTTCTACGGTGACGGTGACGCACGCCCCGATCCGGCCAAGGAACTCGCCGACCGCGGTCTGCTGGAAAGCAAGAATCGGGCCGTGGATGCCGTCCTCGACGTGCTTCCTGCCCTGTGCGAGCCGTCGCTGGAGTACGTGGCGGACTTCCGGGTCGAGGACAGCAAGTACACCGCCCTGGCCGCCCGGAAGAACCGGAGCGGAGTGCTCGCGGTGCGGGAGCGCAACCAGAAGGCCGGCACGGACATCGTGCGCTTCCGTGAGGTCGACCCCGACGACCTCATCGGCGCTCTGCTCGACCTGCTCGAGCTGCAACCCGGCAGCGGCCCCCTGGTGAGCGTGAACCTGCACGACGTCAAGGAGGCGAACGAGCGCGGGGCCGTGGCGCCGGTGAGCTTCGAGCACCAGCAGCTGCGGTCCTTCATCCAGCGTCCCCAAGCCGGTCCCGCCATCGAGATCGTGGTGGGAGTCCGCGACGACAGCGGCAAGGTGATCCACACCGAGCGGCCGCTGCACATCGCCGCGCTGGACTGGGGTCACTTCCTCACCTACACCGTGGGCGAGGGACGGGACGAACGCTTCTACGGCGGCCCGGCCACCGCCGACCACGTCCGCAAAGCGCTTGCCGACCTGAAAGCCACCCTTACCCAGCCGGCGTTCTGAACCCAGCCCGAACGCTGACTGGCCACCCACGGGTGTGGGCGCGCGAGCACCGCGCTAGGCGAAGCCGACGGTCGCCTGGTCGAGCCCGCGGGCGCGTGCCGTCCGCGTCGCCTCGGCCTCCAGCTCGCTCACGTCCGGCCGGTGCCTGCCGGTCAACGGGCTGACCGTCACCTCCAGCCGCTGCCCGCGGGCCCGAGCGCGCCACGTGGCCACGATCTCGCCGTCGGCCACCACCACCCCCGGGTTGCCGAGGATCCGCCACACCTGCTTGTGATTCTCCTTCTCCGGCACCAGGACCGCCCGGTCCCGTGCCTGGAGCAACGGGTCGGCCGGAGGAAGCAGCCGCACGAACGAGGGCTCGGCGGGGCTCTCCAACGCCGGAAGCGCGTCCTCGGGCAAGTACGCGGTCTTCCCGTCGACGTCGACCGCGGCAAGCCCGTCGGGCCACATGCGCTTCGCCACCGACTGCGTCGTCCCCAGGAAGCCGGACGCTTCGGCCGGGGTCGCCGGGCCATGCACGCGCAGATACTCCTCGATGACCCGCCTGCCGGTCGCCGGATCGGGCTCCCTCGTGACGTCCTCCCACCCGTCGATCGGGGTCAAGGTGGCCGGTGAGACGTCCGGTTCGAGCCGGACACCCGCACGCAGCGTGGCCAGCCGCATCAGCTGCTCGTGGATGTGCGTGGCTTGACATCTCCGGCACCAGCGGACCAGCCCGGGTGGCAACACCTTGGTCACCGCCTCGCTGGCCGCGCCCTTGGTCATCGTGGCCCCAACGACCTCGCGCAGCCGCTCGGCCGCCGTCGTCAACGCTTCGGTGACCGGCATCCCGGCCTCAGCGACGTCCCGGCGCTGCCACGCCATTCTGGCCTGCGCGTCGCCGTCGTCCAACGGCACCAGCGACTGGGCCACCCACGGAAGATCGGCGGCATGGTGCAGATGCGGAGCACCACGGTGCGACCACGCCAGCGTCAGGTCGGCGGCCCGCAGCTCCTCGGCGAATCCCGCCCCGGCGAACCGTTCCGGGTCTCCCGCGAGCCGGGTGGCCAGCGCCAGGCGGGCAGCCACCTGCGAGGCATCCTGCACCCCCAACCGCAGCACGGCGAGCTTTCCCGGCTCGTCGTGCGGGCGATGCAACTCCTGAGCGGCGATACGGAACGCCAGAACCTGCTGGCGGTCGACGTGCAACACGGTGGCTCCCGGTGGACTCAGCCGAAAACGGGCTCGAAGGTGTAGTTCATCGTCTGCGACGACCCGGAGGTCGTGCCACTGCCGGTCATCCCGGTGAGCTCACCGGTGGCGGAACCAGGCACCACGGTGAACGTGCTGCTCACGTGGTGCGTGGCGGCCGAAATGCGGTATTCGTGGCGCACGATGAACGAGCCCTTCCTCCCCTCCACTGTGCCCTCGATCCGCTCCAAGGCGAACGACGTGCTGTCGCCGTCGTCACCGGTCTCGGCGTAGTAGAGCAGAGCGTCGGCGATCGACGCGCCCTCGATGAGCCCGGCGTACTCGTACGTGGCGTGGGCATGAGCGACTCGTGGCGTGCCCTTGCTGCCGCTGACGATGTGCTCGTCCCAGGTCTGCACGGTGAGGGTGTTGTCGGTCATGAGCTCATCGTCCGCTCATTTCCTGACAACTTCTGTCATGTTTTCTGGGAGAATTGCCGACATGCGCGCCAGCCGGCTGCTGTCGGTGCTCCTGTTGCTGCAGAACCGGGGCAGGCTCACCGCTGAGCAACTTGCCCAGGAACTCGAGGTGTCGGTGCGCACCGTGTATCGCGACATCGACGCCCTGTCAGCCGCGGGTGTCCCGGTCTACGCCGAGCGCGGACGCTCCGGTGGCATCCAGCTCGTCGGCGGTTTCCGCACCAGGCTGACCGGACTGACCGAAGCCGAGGCACAGGCGCTGGCCCTGTCCGGCCTGCCGGACGCCGCAGCCGAGCTGGGACTCGGCGCCACGCTCGCGGCCGCTCAGCTCAAACTCAGCGCGGCGCTGCCGCCCGAGCTCCGGGCGCGCGCGAACACCGTTGCCCAGCGTTTCCACCTCGACGTGCCCGGCTGGTTCCACGACGTGGAGAGCCCGCCGCACCTGGCCGCGGTAGCCGATGCGGTGTGGAACGAACGCGTACTGCGTATCCGGTACGTGAAGTGGGGCAGGCGAGAAGTCGAGCGGACGGTCGAACCGCTCGGGCTGGTCCTCAAGGCCGGCCAGTGGTATCTGGTGGCGCGGGTCGGCAACACGGCGACCACCTATCGTGTCGGGCGGATTCAGTCGGTGGACGTCCTCGGCCAGTTCGATCGCGACCGGGTGGCCGCCGGCTTCGACCTCGCGGAGTTCTGGTCGTCCTTCTCCGAACAGTTCGAGCAGCGGCTCTACCCACGCACCGCGCGCGTGCGGATGTCGAAGCTGGGGCGCGCGCTGGCACCGGTGTATCTCGGCGCGGTCGGGCAGAAGGCCGTGGAAGAGGCCGAGGCCGCAGGCGCCGATGTCGACGCCGAAGGCTGGCAGGAAGTGGAGCTCCCGGTCGAACAGGGCAGGCCGGCGATCGGCGAACTGCTGCGCTTCGGACCGGAGATCGAAGTGCTCGAGCCCGCCGACCTGCGTGCCGAGCTGGCCGAAGCCGTCCGCCGCATGGCAGCCGCCTACGACTCCGGCTCGGCGGGCAGCCAGCGATAAGTGCGCATGTCGACGCGCTGCCGGTCGGCCAGCACCCCCTCGGCGCGCAACCGCTCGAGCTGCTCGCGCCGCAGATGCGGGGCAGGGGTGCCGTCCGCCCGGAGCACCCGGTGCCACGGCAGGTCATGACCGTCTTCCCGCAGCACCCTGCCGACCAGCCGAGGCGTCGAAGCGCCCGCGACGGCCGCGACGTCGCCGTAGGTGCTCACCCGGCCAGGAGGAATGCTCGCCACGACGTGCCTGATGCGCTCGTGCAGCTCCTCGTCCACGAGCCGAGCCTACGGCCGGGCACCGACCTCGGACGTACCCGGAGTGTGCTCCGGACACCGTCGGCCCGGCATGGTTCCATCAACTCATGCCCGACCCCCACCTGCTCGCTGAGCCCGGCATGCCCAGCGCCACGGGTGGACCGGCGCCGACGCTCGTCAGAGCGGACCGGGCGCGGCCGGCCGGCTGGCAATGGGACGGCGAAGCCCAGCAGCTGCTCGACGGCCGCGAAGGGTTCGTACGCGTCGTCGGCGGCCCCGGCACGGGCAAGACGTCGCTGCTGGCCGAGGCGGCCGCTCGGCGCATGCTCGACGACGGGCCGGACCGTGTGCTGGTGCTGACCAGCACCAGAAAGGCCGCCGAGGCCCTTCGCTCGCAGATCGCCCGCCTGTTGACCCACCTGTCCGGAGAGCAAGCCTCCGCTCCGCGCGCGGTCCGGGAGCCGATGGTGCGCACCGTCCACTCCTACGCCTTCGGCGTGCTGCGTGCCCAGGCAGCCGAGGAGGGCTCGCCACCGCCGCGCCTGTTGTCCGGGCCGGAACAGGATGCCGTGGTCCGGGAACTGCTCGCGGGTGATCTGGCGGACGCCATGGACGGCCACGACAGCTACTGGCCCGAACGGCTCAGGCCGGCCCTGACCGTTCCCGGCTTCGCCGAGGAACTACGGGATCTGCTGATGCGGGCAGCCGAGCGGGGGCTGAGCCCGGAAGACCTGGTGCGCCTCGGGCGCCGGAAGAAGCGCGACGAATGGGTCGCCGCGGGGACGTTCTGGCAGCAGTACGAGCAGGTCACCCGTTTGCGCGCGGCCGGAGGCAGTGCGCTGGCGGTGCCGCCTGCCGCCGCGTACGACGCCGCGGAGCTGGTGACGGCGGCATTGCTGTCGCTGATGGACGACGACAAGCTGCTGGCTCGGGAGCGCGAGCGCATCCGGCATCTGTTCGTGGACGATGCGCAGCACCTCGCCCCGTTGCAGTGGCGGCTGATCCGGCTCATCGGCACCGGCGCGAAGCAGTTCGTCGTGGCGGGTGACGCCGATCAAACGGTGTTCTCCTTCCGCGGAGCCGAGCCGGTCGAGTTCGTCGAGGCCGACCCGGACGGCAAGCACACCGTGACGCTGCGGCAAGGCAGGCGGATGGCGCGTTCGGTGCGTGAGGCCGTCGCGCGCCTGGCCGAGGCGGCGCCGCGGCCGCACCGGGTGCCCGACGTCGCGCCGGATCAGCCGGACCTGGGTGTCGCGGTCCGCCTGTTCCGGTCCCCGGCCGCGGAAGCGGCATGGGTCGCCGACCAGCTCCGCCGGGCCCACCTCGTCGACGGCATTCCCTGGGACGAGATGGCCGTCGTCGTCCGGTCTCCCGGCCGGACCTTCCCGGTGTTGCAGCGGGCACTGCGATGGGCCGGAGTGCCCATCGCGTCGGCCGCCGATCACCTGCCGCTGGCGCGCAACCCCGCCGTCCGCCCGCTGCTCACCGCACTGCGCGTGGTCGCCCACCCCGAGCAGCTGACCCCCGAGCTGGCCGACGAGCTGTTGTCCTCACCGCTCGGCGGCGCGGACCCGCTCGCGCTGCGCAGGTTGCGGCGCGGCCTGCGCCGCCTCGAGCTGACCACCGGCGGCGACCGGTCCAGCGACGAGCTGCTGGTCCAGGCCATCCGCGACAACGACCCGCTCACCGCGCTGGCCGACAGCGAAGCGGGCCCGCTGCGCAGGCTGGCTGCGGTGCTGTCGGCAGGCCGTGCCGCGATCGACCGCAAGGCCGACGTCGAGCAGGTGCTCTGGGACATGTGGCAGGCCTCCGGGCTGCAGCAGCGGTGGCTGCGGCTGTCCGAGCGGGGCGGATCGCTCGGCCGCCAGGCGGACGCCGAGCTGGACGCCGTCGTCGCGCTGTTCCACGCCGCGGCGACGTATGCCGACCGTCTCCCGCAGGAAGGGGTGGACGGGTTCGCCGACTACCTGTTGTCGCAGCGGATCGCCGGGGACAGCCTGGCGCCGTCGGCGGTGACGTCGGCGGGGGTGGAGCTGACCACGGCGCACGGTGCGGCCGGGCGCGAGTGGACCGTCGTCGCGGTGCCGGCCGTGCAGGAAGGCAGCTGGCCCGATCTCCGCCCGCGCGGTTCGCTGCTCGGCGTCGAGCGGTTGGTCGACGTGCTGTCCGGGGTCGACGCCGACACGGTTTCCGCGATCGCGCCGGTGCTGGCCGAGGAACGGCGCCTGTTCCACGTGGCCTGCAGCCGGGCGCGCAGCCGGCTGCTGGTCAGCGCGTGTGCCGGAGACGACGAGCAGCCGTCCCGCTTCATCGACGAGCTGGGCGTCGAACCGGTGGAGGTGACCAGCAGTGCGGGGCAGGCCGTGCAGCGGCCGCTGGTGCTGTCCCGGCTGGTCGGCGAGCTCCGTGCCGCCGTCTGCGACGAGCAGGCCGATCCCGGGCGCCGCCGCAGGGCGGCGCGGCAGCTGGCCCGGCTGGCGGCCGCCCGCGTGCCCGGCGCGCACCCGGACAGCTGGTACGGGTTGGCCGAACCGTCCACCGACAGGCCGCTTGCCGGGCCGGACGAGCAGCTGACCGTGTCCCCGTCGACCGTCGATCTGCTGGATCGCTGCCCACTGCGGTGGCTGTTGGAGCGGCACGGCGGCACCGACCCCGCGCAGCTGGCCGCGGTGACCGGCTCGCTGGTGCACTGGCTGGCGCAGCGAGCAGCCGACGGAGCTACGGTCGAGCAGCTGCGCAAGGAGCTGGACACGGCGTGGCGCAAGCTGGACGTGGGCGCGCCCTGGTTCGCCAGGCGCGAGCGCGAGCGGGTGCACCACATGCTGGACGCCTTCCTGGAATGGTTGCGGCGCAGCCGCGACCAGCTGACCGAACTGGCCGTGGAGTTCGACATCACGGTCGAGTTGCCCCCGGCGGCCGACGGCGTGCAGCGGGTACGCATCCGCGGGCGGGTGGACCGGCTGGAGAAGGACGGTTCGGGGCGCCAGGTCGTCGTCGACATCAAGACGAGCAAGTCACCGGTCAGCGCCCAGGAGGCGGCCGAGCACACCCAACTGGCCACCTACCAGCTTGCGGTGTGGCTCAGCGGCGGTGAGCCCGGCGGCGGCCAGCTGCTGTATCTGGCCAAACCGGACAAGAAGACCGGTGCCGGGAAAGTCGTCAGCCAGCCGCCGCTGGACGAGCAAGGCAGGCAGGAGTGGCTGCATCGGGTTCGGTCCGCAGCCAGGGCAGGGGTCGGCCCGGTGTATGTCGCCAGGGCGAGCACGGACTGCGGCCGCTGCCCGGTCCGGGCCTGCTGCCCGCTCCAGCCCGAAGGCAGGCAGGTGCCGTCATGACCACGTCGACCACATCGCCGCGGCTCCGGGCACAGGCCAGCCCGGAGCGCATCGCGGAAGCCCTCGGCCTGCCGAGGCCGACCCCGGAGCAGGCCGCGGTCATCGCTGCTCCTGCCGAGCCTGCCCTGGTGGTGGCCGGTGCGGGTGCAGGCAAGACCGAGACCATGGCCGCACGGGTGGTGTGGCTGGTGGCCAACGGCTACGTCGCGCCGGAGCGGATCCTGGGCCTCACGTTCACCCGCAAGGCCGCACGTCAGCTCGGCGAGCGCGTGCGGGCCCGGCTGCGGCGGCTGGCCGGCTCCGGCCTGCTCGACGAGGTGGACCCGAGCGGCGGGATCAAAGCCGCACTGGTGGCGGGCGAGCCCACGGTGCTGACCTACCACGCCTACGCCGGACGGCTGCTGTCCGAGCACGGCCTGCGGATTCCGGTGCAGCCGGGCGTCCGGCTGTTGTCGGAGACGGCGTGCTGGCAGCTGGCGCACAAGGTCGTGGCTTCGTGGGACGAGGACCTGGAGACCGACTACGTCCCGCAGAGCATCACCGAGCAGGTTCTGCAGCTGGCCGGGGAACTCGGTGAGCACCTGGTGGACGTCGACCAGCTGCGCGCCTACACCGAGTGGCTGACCGACCTGATCCTGAACGCCCCGCGCGCCAAGGGACAGCGGGCGCAGCTGCGGTCCGACCTGCAGCGGATCGTCGACCAGCAGCGGCTGCGGCTCCGGCTGCTGCCGCTGGTGGAGGAATACCGGCGGCGCAAGTTCGCCGAAGGAGCGCTCGACTTCGCCGATCAGATGGCGCTGGCCGCGCGGCTGGCCGCCGAACACCCCGAGGTGGTGGAGATCGAACGACAGCGCTTCGGCGCGGTGCTGCTGGACGAGTACCAGGACACCGGGCACGCGCAGCGTGTCCTGCTCCGCGCACTGTTCGGCGCCCAGCCGGGGCGCACGCCGCAGCCGCCGCCGATGCCGGTGACCGCCGTCGGTGACCCGGTGCAGGCGATCTACGGCTGGCGCGGTGCCAGCGCGGCCAACCTGCCCCGATTCACCAGCGACTTCCCGCGCTCTGGCGGCCGCCCCGCGGCGAAGTACGGCCTGCTGACCTCGTTCCGCAACCCACCGCAGGTGCTGGCCCTGGCCAACGCGGTGTCGGCGCCGTTGCGGGCGAGCAGCGGCGCCGGGGAGTTGCGGCCGCTGCCGAGCGCCCCGCGCGCCGATGTCCGATGTGCTCTCCTGCCGAGCGTCGGCGCCGAACGCGCCTGGCTCGCCGAGGAGATCGCGGAGCGCTGGCACGCCGCCACCGCATCCGGATCGCCGCCGACCGCGGCGGTGCTGGTCCGCCGCAGAGCGGACATGGCGCCCATCGCCGCCGAGTTGCGAGCGCGCGGGGTTCCGGTCGAAGTCGTCGGCCTCGGCGGGTTGCTGGCCGAGCCCGAGGTGGCGGATCTCGTCGCGACGTTGCGGGTGCTTGCCGACCCGCTGGCCGGGAGTGCGGCCGCGCGATTGCTCACCGGTGCACGGTGGCGCATCGGCGCGGCCGATCTGGCCGCCCTGTGGCGCCGGGCCAGGGAGCTGGCCGCGGTGCCGGAGGGCAACGAGGACTCGGCGCTGGACGCGGCGGTGGCCGAGCGGGCGGAGCTGACCGGCCTGGTCGACGCCATCGACGACCCCGGCCCGGCCGAGCGCTACTCGGCGGAGGGCTACCGGCGCATCACCGCGCTGAGCCGCGAACTGGCCGGCCTGCGCTCGCGGCTGGACCAGACGTTGCCGGAGCTGGTCGCCGACATCGAGCGCACCATGCTGCTCGACGTGGAGGCGGCCGCCCGGCCGGGCAGCGTCGGCCGGGTTCACCTGGACGCGTTCGCGGACGTGGTCACCGAGTTCGCGGAATCGTCCTCGTCGCCGACGTTGTCGGCCTTCGTCGACTACTTGGCCGCGGCCGAGCACGCCGAGGACGGTCTGGAACCCGGCGAGGTCGTGGTCGCCACCGATCGGGTGCAGATCCTCACCGTGCACGCGGCCAAAGGCCTGGAATGGCAGCTGGTGGCGGTGCCGCATCTGGTCGAGGGGGTGTTCCCCGCGAAGCGGCGGGGTGGTTGCTGGCTGACCTCGGTGACCGAACTGCCCGCCGCGCTGCGCGGCGACCGGATCGACCTGCCGGAGCTGCGGCTGCACGGCGGCGAGGACCGCAAGCAGGTGGCCGAGGCCATTCAGCGCCACCAGGAAGATTTCGCCCAGCGGCACGCCGACGAGGAGCGCCGCCTGTGCTACGTCGCGCTGACCAGGTCCGAGCACACGTTGCTGCTGTCCGGGCACTGGTGGGGCGAGACCGCCAAGAAGCCGCTCGGGCCGTCGGTGTTCCTCACCGAGGTGGCCGACAAGCTGCGCGACGACCCGTCACGCGGCTCGGTGGTCGAGTGGGCGGAACGGCCGGACGAGGAGCAGAACCCGTACCTGGCGCAGACGCGCGAGGCGCACTGGCCGGCCGACCCGCTGGGGCAGCGGCGGGAAGCGGTGGCCACCGGGGCGGCGATGGTGCTGGAGGAACTGGCCCGGCTCGACGCCCAGGACGAGGCCGCCGATCAGGTCCCCGGTTCCGAACACGGCCCCGACGACGATCCGGAGAGCTGGGCCGCCGACACCGACGTGCTGCTGGCCGAGCGCGCTCGCGGCCAGCAGGAGACCACCCGGGTCGTGCTGCCCGACCACATGTCGGTCAGCCAGCTGGTCGACCTGGCCGCGGACCCCGGCGCGCTGGCCCGCCGGCTGCGCAGGCCGCTGCCGCAAGCGCCGAACACGGTGGCCAGGCGCGGCACCGCCTTCCATGCCTGGCTCGAGCGCCGGTTCGGCGTCGCCCGGCTGCTGGACTTCGACGACCTGCCCGGTGCCGCCGACACCGATGCGGAGGCCGATGCCGACGCCGAGGCGCTGCGGGAAGCCTTCGAGCGAAGCGAATGGGCCCATCGCACGCCGTACGACGTGGAGGTGCCGTTCGTCTGCGAGGTGGACGGAGTACTGCTTCGCGGGCGCATGGACGCCGTGTTCGCCGATCCGGACGGCGGGTGGACGGTGGTCGACTGGAAGACCGGGCAGATGCCACCGGAATCCCAGCAGCGGGCGCTGTCGGTGCAGCTGGCCGCCTACCGGGTGGCTTGGGCGTCGCTGAACCGGATACCGGTCGGCAAGGTCCGGGCCGCGTTCCACTACGTGCGGTCGAACCGCACCGTGCGCCCGGTGGACCTGCTGGACGCCGACGGGCTGCGCGACCTGCTCCGCTCGGTGCCCGCCGCCGGCGATGCGTGAGCGGCAACCGCCGCGGCCTGCGATGGTGAAGGTCGCGGCGAATGGGGGCTGAGAATCCGATGCCGATCTGGAACGATCGTGGCGTGCGATCGGGTGCGGGCGAGGTGAGCTCGATGTCGGCGACCGTGCGCGGTGTGCTGCTCGCAGCGGTTGTCGGCTTCGTCGTGCTGTTCGTCACCGGCTCGTACGGGCACGAGGTGTTCGCCGAGGAACCGGTCGCCGAGCGAGTGGTGCCCGCCAAGGTCGTCGAGTCCACGCCGTGCACCGAGCCCAACCCCACCGAGAAGGTCACCGTGACCCTGGGCGAGGAGCAGCGGGACGCGACGCTGTCCGCGTGCGGTCACGAGAAGGGGGAGAAGCTCAACGTCGTGGTGCCTGCGCAGGTTCCGCTCGGCGCGCTGACGGTGCGCAGCGCGCAGACCGTCACCGGGTTCGACAGCGTGCGGAGGTCGATCGGGCTGGGGTTGATGAGCCTGGCGTGCATGAGTGGCGGGCTCTACGCCTGGCTGGTCACCCGCAGGCGGCGCCGAGCCCGGTAGGCCGTCGCAGGCCGCGTGGGCCGTCGGCACACGGTCAGCTGACCTCGCTTGCCGGAGCCTTGAACGTGTTGCAGTCGGTCAGCCGGTTGTCCAGCGCGCCCTTGCGCCACCACTTCGCGTAGTTCTCGTTGCTGCCGTGGTCGTGGCCGCCGGACGTGTCGTCCCCGCGGGTCTCCTGGTCGTGCCAGGCCCGGTCGTACATCTGCCGGTCGATCGAGCCGCCCCGGTCCACGTGCGAGCCGAGGAACAGCCCGGAGAAGCACTGCGCCTGCAGCTCCTTGCGCCTGCTGATCTCCTGCGCGCGAGCCGTGCCCTCGCCCGCCTGGTAGATCTGCCGCCACGCCGCGTCCATGATCCCGGCCAGCTCCTGCACGTGGTGGCCGTACTCGTGGGCGATCAGCGCCAGGTACACGCCGGGGTTGTCCTGGTACTGGTCCAGCTGCAGCCCGGCGAACGGCAGGAACAGTTCGCCCTCGCAGTAGTAGGCCGCGGTCTGGATGCCGACCTCGATGGTGCCGCAATCGCTGGCGAAGCTCTGCCCCTCCGGGAAGTACAGCCGCGGTGGGGTGAACGGCAGGCCCAGTTCGCGCAGCACCGGCTCCCACGCCCGGTCCAGGCACCGGGTCGCGGCCCGGAAGAACCGCTTGGCGGTCGCCTGCGAGTTGTCCCACTCCGGCAACCGGCAGGCGTTGTTCGGCAACCCGAGGCCCGGCGTGGTCACCAGCGGGTGGTCGGCGAGCTTGATGATCTTGCGCGGCGGCTCGGCCTCCGGCCCGGCGGTCTGGTTCGACCCCGCCGCGCCCGCCCCGCCCGGCTCCCGCTTGCGGGCATGCTGCGCGGCCGGCGAGTGGTCGTCGGAGCCGAGCACGTCGACGAGCATGATGATCCCGCCCGCCAGTGCTGCGATGATGGCTGCGCAGACGGCGACGACGACCAGCCGATGGACACGGTCCGGCTTCCCGGTCAACTCGGATCCGTCAGGCTCCGGCATGGTGGTGGAGCATACGGCAGCGTCCCGACGCGTGACGTCCATGGGCACGCACCGGGGTGATCCAGGTACGTTGGCAGGTACATCGGCGCAGCGAGAAACCGCAAGATGCGAAGGAGAACCGTGGGGCAGATCGAGAAGTTCACCATCGACAACGGCCTCCGGGTGGTGCTCGCGCCGGATCGAGCCGCGCCGGTGGTGGCGGTGAGCGTGCACTACGACGTCGGCTTCCGTTCCGAGCCGGAAGGGCGCACCGGTTTCGCGCACCTGTTCGAGCACCTGATGTTCCAGGGCAGCGAGAGCTTGGAGAAGCTGGCTCATTTCCGGCACGTGCAGGGCAGCGGGGGGATCTTCAACGGGTCGACGCACCCGGACTACACCGACTACTACGAGGTGCTGCCGAGCGCGGCGCTGGAGCGCGCGCTGTTCCTGGAAGCCGACCGGATGCGGGCACCGAAGCTCACCGCGGAGAACCTGGCCAACCAGATCGACGTGGTCAAGGAAGAGATCCGGCTGAACGTGCTCAACCGCCCCTACGGTGGCTTCCCGTGGATCTGGCTGCCCCCGGTGCTGTACGAGACGTTCCCGAACGCGCACAACGGCTACGGCGACTTCGTCGACCTGGAGCAGGCGACGCTGGACGACTGTGCCGAGTTCTTCGACACCTACTACGCCCCGTCGAACGCGGTGCTGACGGTGGCCGGGGACTTCGAGGTCTCGCACGCCAAGGACCTCGTGGTCAAGCACTTCGGTGACGTGCCTGCCCGGCCGCGGCCGGAGCGGCCGTCGTTCGCCGAGCCCCGGCCGGAGACCGAGAAGCGCGGCACGCACGTGGACAACCACGCCCCGCTGCCCGCGCTGGCCATCGGCTACCGGATGCCGGACCCGATCGGGGAGCTGGACGCCTACCTGGCCCACCTGGTGCTGGCCGGTGTGCTGACCGACGGCGACGGCTCCCGCCTGGAGCAGCGGCTGGTGCACAAGGACGGCCTGGTCACCGACATCAGCGCGGGCGCGGGCCTGTTCGGGCCGTTCGAGGCGCGGGACCCGGACACGTTCTCCATCACCGCGATCCACCCGGCCGAGGTCACCGACCGGCAGGTGCTGGACGCGGTCGACGACGAGCTGGAGAAGCTGGCCGCGACGCCGCCGACGGCCGAGGAGCTGGCCAAGGTGACTGCGCGGTGGAAAGCGAACCTGCACGGCGAGCACGACAAGCTGATGTCGCGCACGCTTGCGCTGGGCTCGCTCGAACTGCTCTACGGCGACGCCGGGCTGATGTACGAGCTGCCGGAGAAGTTCGGCGCGGTGACCCCGGAGGACGTCTCCGCCGCCGCCAAAGCGCTCCGGCCCGATTCCCGTGCCGTGCTTCTGGTGCAACCCCGGACCCAGCAGGAGGACCAGTGACCGTGGCGAAGTCGTACCGCAGCGCCGAGGAGATCGGCCGCACCACCCTCGGCCCGCGACCGGTGCCGGAGCTGGGCGAGCAGCGCCCGGCGGCCGACCTGGCGTCGGTGGACACGGTGCTGCCGAACGGACTGCGGGTGCTGGCGGTGCGGCACGCCAGCGTGCCGACGGTGGAGCTGCGGCTGCGCATCCCGTTCGGCGGCACCGACCCGCTGCACTCGGCGCGGGCGGAGGTGCTGGCCGAGACCCTGCTGACCGGCACCACGCGCCGGGACCGGGTGGCGATCGACACCGAACTGGCGCTCATCGGCGGCGAGCTGGGCACCGCGGTCGACCCGGAGCGGCTGTCGGTGTCGGGCAGCTCGCTGGCGGAAGGCCTGCCGACGCTGCTGGACGTGCTCGCCGACGTGCTGATCGACGCCACCTACCCGGACAACGAGGTGGCCAGGGAGCGGGAACGGCTGGCCGAGCGGATCGCGGTGGCCCGCACCCAGCCGCGGGTGATCGCCAGGGAGGCCCTGCAGCGACGCCGCTACGGCGACCACCCGGTGGTGCGCGAGATGCCCGAGGCCGAGGACGTGGCCACCGTGGATCCGGACGCGGTGCGTGCGCTGCATGCGGCCGCGGTGCTGCCCAGAGGGTCGGTGCTGGTCCTGGTCGGCGATCTGGACCCGGAGAAGGTGGTCGACGACGTCGTCGCCGCGGTCGGGGGCTGGTCGTCGGAGAAGGAAACCACCCCGTTGCAGCCGCTTCCGGACGTGCAAGGTGGCGACGTGCTGCTGGTCCCGCGTGCCGGTGCGGTGCAGTCGCAGATCAGGCTGTCCGCTCAGGCGGTGCCGCGCACCGACGAACGGTATGCCGCGTTGCAGCTGGCCAACCTGGTCTTCGGCGGGTACTTCTCCTCGCGGCTGGTGGAGAACATCCGGGAGGACAAGGGCTACACCTACGGCGCGCACTCCGGTTTCGAGTTCACCGGGGAGACCGCGACGTTGGACATCGACGCGGACACCGCGTCCGAGGTGACCGCGGCCGCACTGATGGAGACCCGGTACGAGCTCACCCGGCTGCGGGTCGTCCCGCCCAGCGAGGAGGAGGTCGCCGCGGTGCGCCAGTACGCCGTCGGCTCGCTGCTGATTTCCACGTCGTCGCAGACCGGGCTGGCCTCGCAGCTGGCCGCGCTCACCGGGGCGGGGCTCGGGGTCGACTGGCTGACCGGCCACCCGCAGCGGCTGCAGCAGGTCACCACCGAGCAGGTGGTGGCGGCGGCACGGGAGTTCTTCGCCCCCGAGCGGTTCACCGGCGTGGTGGTCGGTGACCCGGACGCGCTCACCGACGGACTGGCGGCACTGGGAGGAGTCGTCCTGCCGTGACCGCGGGCAGCACCGAGCCGTTCCGGCTGCACAGCGTGCCCGCGCTGGCGCGGGTGACGGTGGATCGGAGCGAGTGGCTCCGGCAGGACCGCGATGCCCTTCGCGAAGGGTGGCCGACCGCTCGGGTGCTGGTGCTGGACAAGCGTGGCCGCACCCCGGTACTGGAGGACGACGGCCGTCTGGCGCTCCGCAAAGCCATGGACATCGCGCCGGAGCCACCGGAGGGTGCGATCTTTCTCGGCCGGTCGCCGGAAGCCGACTACTGGGCGGTGCTCGACGTTCCGGAACCCGAGGGGCAGGTCGTCGAGGTGCCGGGCCGTTTCGGCGTGGCGGTGACTCACATCCTCGCCGACGGGGAACGATGGGTCGGCCTGCGTGAGTACGGCGACGATCTCGACGACACCGGGGCGGGCCTGTTCACCACCGCGCTGGCCTTGCGCAGCTGGTATCGGCGCGCCGCGCACTGCGCCCGGTGCGGCGCTGCGACGGAGATCGTCCACGCCGGCTGGGCCTCGCGCTGCACCGGATGCGGCCGGGAGGAGTATCCGCGCACCGATCCGGCGGTCATCTGCCTGGTGCACGACGACGTCGGCGTCAACGGCGAGCGGGTGCTGCTGGCCCGCGGGGCGGGCTGGCCGGCGGGAGCCCGGTCGGTGCTGGCCGGGTTCGTCGAGGCAGGTGAGTCGCTGGAAGCCTGCGTGGTCCGGGAGATCAGGGAGGAAGTCGGCATCACCGTGCGGGACGTGCGTTACCTCGGCAGCCAGCCGTGGCCGTTCCCGCGGTCGATCATGCTCGGTTTCGCCGCCCGTGCCGATCGGGACGCCCCGCTGAAGCTTGCCGAAGGGGAGATCGAGACGGCGCGCTGGTTCACCAGGGACGAGATCCGGGACGCGTTCGCCAGGGCGGACCGGCCGCCGAAGGAGGGGGACGCCGAGCTCCGGCTGCCCACCAACTCGTCCATCGCCCGGTTGATGCTGGAGTCGTGGGCGGCCGCGGAGCCGTGAGAATGCGTGCCCGCAGACGACCCGTGCTCGGCGCGGTCGTGCTGCCGGACCGTCAGCGCGAGGTCGCGTTCGTGGTGTCCGCACCGCTGGCGCCGGCCTCGCCGGAACTGGCCCGGTGCCCGCGGGTTGCGGGCTGTTCGCCGCCTGGTGCGGCCTCGGCGCCTTCGCGTGCCTCGGTGGTTTCGCGTTCTCCGGTGTCTTCGTCGTCCTCGGCCAGCATCTCGGCCACCGTCTTCCGTCGTGGCCGCTGACCGGCTTCGTGCAGGGCGCCGCCCGGCTTCAGCTCCCGCCACGTGAAGTACCCCCAGCCGACGAGCGCCATCACCCCGAAGGCGATCCACTGCATGCCGTAGGACAGGAACGGACCGGACTCCAGCTGCGGCAGCGGCAACGGCTCCAGCGCGCCGGGCTGGTTGCGTTCCAGCTGGAAGTAGCCGGGCCGGAAATCCAGGCCGGTGGCCCGCTCCGCCACCGTGGAGCCGACCCCGTAGACGTGCAGCTGTTCGCCGCGCGGCTCGGCAGGCCGGGTCGGAGGCTCGTCGATGCGCGCCCTGGCCTGGACGGTGACCCGCCCTTCCGGCACCGGGGGGAACTTCGCGAACTGTGCATCGTCCCCGGGTTCCACGTAGCCGCGGTCGATGAGCACCAGCTCCCCGTCGTCGGTGCGCAGCGGGACGAGGATCTCGTACGCGGGTTGGCCGTTGACCGTGCGCAGCCTGGCGACCAGTTCGTGCTCCGGCAGGTATTCGCCGGTGATGGTCACCCGGCTCCACTGGGTGCGGGAGTCCGGCGCGGCCCCGCCGGGCAGCACCTCGGCCAACGGGCGCGGCGGTGCCTCCAGCGAGGCTTGCAGCGCGTCGTTGGTGGCCTGGCGCTCGTCGTGCCTGCCCAGCTGCCACGGCGCGAGCAGCGTGAAGCAGGCAGCGGCGAAGGCGAAGACGGCCACCGTCAACGCCAGCCAGCTGGGCTGCAGCAGGAACCTCAACCGCACGATTCCACCGTACGGCTCAGGCCAGCGCGAGTGTCCGCCGGGCGGCGGCCTCGGCCTGCGCCGCGTACCCGCCGCCGAACAGCACCGTGTGCACCAGCAGCGGAAACAGCTGATGCATCGGCGTCCGTTCCTGCCATCCGTCGGCCAGCGGGGCGCCCGCCTGTGCAGCCGCTTCGGCGTACGCGGCCAGGATGACGGTCAGGTGGGGAGCGCCGAACAGCTGCAGCATGGCCAGGTCGGTCTCCCGGTGCCCGCCGTGCGCAGCGGGGTCGATCAGCCACGCGCGCCCTTGGGAGAAGTGCACGTTGCCGCTCCACAGGTCGCCGTGCAACCGGGCGGGCGGCTCCGCTGCGCTTTCTTCTCCGGCGGCTTCCCGCAGCACGTCGCACGCCCGGGAGATCACCGCGGCCTGTCCGGAACTCAACGCCCCGCTGTCGCGCGCCTGCCGCAAGTACGGCTCGACGCGCAGCTCGGCATAGAAGGTGGCCCAGTCCTCGCGCGGCTCGTTACGCATGCGGGCCCGCCCGATCCACGCATCGGCCGGACCTCCCGGCGGGGGGCAGCCGAATGCGTCCGCGCCACGCAGATGCAGCGCTGCCAACCCGGCGCCGAACTCACGGGCAGCCGCCTCGGTCGGGCTCGACGGCGGCAGGTACTGCGTCTGCAGCATGTCGCCGTCTACGGCGTGCACCTCCGGCACGGCCACGTCACCGGATTCCGCCAGCCAGCGCAGCCCGGCCGCTTCGGCCTGCGCGCTGGGATCGCGCTTGACCACCACGCGACGCCCGTCGGGCAGCTGTTCCACCCTCACAGTCGCTCGCGCACCCAGTCGATCAGTCCCGGCATGGCCGCCTCGATCATCTCCAGCACGTCGGTGAAGCCGTCGTCGCTGCCGTAGTACGGATCCGGGACGTCGGCGTCGTCGCCCGCGGCGGGGTCGAACGACCGCAGCGTGCGAATCCGGGCGTGGTCCTCGGTCATCCGCCGCAAGCTGCGCAGATGCCCGGAGTCCAGCGCCACCAGCAGATCCGCGGACAGATGCTCGGGACCGACCTGTGCTGCGGTGTGCGTGATCGGGTAGCCGTGTTCCTTCAGCACCGCGACGGCCCGTGGGTCGGCGGGCTCGCCGACGTGCCACGAACCGGTCCCGGCGCTGCTGACCCGCACCCGGTCGGCCAGGCCCACGCGGCGCAGGTGCTCGCTGAACACCGCGGCGGCCATGGGGGAGCGGCAGATGTTGCCGGTGCAGACGAAGACGACCGAAAGGCGCGCGTCACGATCTGGCATGCCTGCCAGCCTAGAGAGTGGCCCCGCCGCCGGGCGGCGTCGCCTGCACGGATGAGGCCGCGGGCACACGGGTGGTGACCAGGCGGGCAGCCGTCGCGCCCCCGGGGAGCGGCTGTGCGAGGATCGCCGGCATGCCGAAGGTCCGTGAACTGATCGGAGTTCTGCAGGCCGCCTACCCCCCGGAGCTGGCCGAGGAGTGGGACGCGGTCGGCCTGGTGTGCGGCGACCCGGACGACGAGGTGGAGCGCGTGCTGGTGTGCGTCGACCCGGTCCGTGCCACCGTGGCCGAGGCTGAACAGCTCGGTGCCCAGCTGATCGTCGCGCACCATCCGCTGCTGCTGCGCGGGGTGAACTCGGTGGCCGCGGACACCCGCAAGGGCTCGCTGGTGCACCGGATGATCCGCAACGGCATCGCGTTGTTCTGCGCCCACACCAACGCGGACGCGGCCAACCCCGGGGTGTCCGACGCGCTGGCCGAAGCCATCGGGCTGACCGAGCTGCGCCCGCTGAACACGCACCCGCTGGCCACCCCGGAGGAGCCGGTCGGGATCGGCCGCATCGGCGAGCTGCCGGAGGCGATGACGCTGCGGGAGTTCACCGCCCGGGTGGCCGCCGCGTTGCCGCCGACCGAGCCGGGAGTGGTGGCCGCCGGGGATCCGGACCGGGTGATCAGGACCGTCGCCGTGTCCGGCGGCGCGGGGGACTCCTATCTCGGAGTGGCCACCGCTGCGCGTGTCGACGCGTTCGTCACCGCGGATCTGCGGCACCATCCCGCGAGCGAGCACCTCGCGGACGGCGACGTGCCCGCGCTGGTGAACGTCACGCACTGGGCCAGCGAATGGCCGTGGTGCGAGCAGGCGGCAGGCGTCATCCGGGCGGCGTGCGAGGGTACCGTCGAAGTTCACGTCTCGCGGCGCAACACCGACCCGTGGACGATCCGCGGAGCGGCAGGCGAGCAGGGAGGATTGGCGCAGTGAAGGTTGATCCGGCGACACAGGCCCGGCTGCTCGAGCTGGCCGAGCTGGACGGTGAGCTGGACCGCGTCCGGCATCGGCGCGAGAATCTGCCCGAGCAACAGGTGCTGGACGAGCGCGCGGCCGCGTTGCGGTCCGCGCAGGACGCGCTGGTGCAGGCTCAGATGCTGGCGTCGGATCTGGACCGCGAGGTCAAGCGGCGGGAGCGGGAGATCGAGACGGTGCGGGCCCGGGCCGACCGGGACCGCAAGCTGATGGAATCCGGCTCGGTGTCCGCCAAGCAGCTGACCGACCTGGAGCACGAGATCGGCACGCTGCAGAAGCGGCAGCAGACGCTGGAGGACGACCTGCTCGAGCTGATGGAGCAACGGGAAGCCGTCGGCATCAACGAGCGCAAGTCGGGCGAAGCCGTGGCGGCCGCCGAGCAGGAGGTCGCCGAGGCGCGCGCCGCCGTGGAGTCCGCGCAGGCCGAGCTGGCGCGGACGGAGGAGAAGTGCGAGGCGGAGCGGGCGAAGCTGCGCGAGGAGCTGCCCGCGCAGCTGGTCGAGCGGTACGACCGGGTGCGGCAGGCGCGCGGCCGAGGCGCCGGCCTGCTGCGCGCCCGGCGCTGCGGGGCATGTCAGCTGGAACTGGACCGGGTGGCGCTGTCCAAGGTCAAGGCCGCGGCCGACGACGAGGTCGTGACGTGCGACAACTGCGGCGCGATCTTGGTGCGCACCGCCGAATCGGGGTTGTGACCACGTGCAGGTGATCGTCGAGGCGGACGGCGGGTCCCGCGGCAACCCGGGGCCCGCTGGTTACGGTGCTGTGGTGCTGGACGCCGACGGCCGGCGGGTGCTGGCCGAGCGGCAGGGCGGCCTGGGGGTGACCACCAACAACGTCGCCGAGTACACCGGGTTGATCGAAGGCCTGCGGGCCGCGGCCGAACTCGGGGCGACGCGGGTGGACGTCCGGATGGACTCCAAGCTGGTCGTCGAGCAGATGTGCGGCCGGTGGAAGATCAAGCACCCGGCGCTGCAGCCGTTGGCCGGGCAGGCGCGGCAGCTCGCAGCACGGTTCGACGAGGTGACCTACCAGTGGGTGCCGCGGGCGCAGAACGCGCGTGCCGACCGGCTGGCCAATCAGGCCATGGACTCCCAGTCCGCGGGAGGGTCCGCGCGGCAGGAGAAGCGGCGGCCCGAGCCGGAACAGACCATGATCCCGCTGGAGACGGCCTCCACCGAGGCGGATTCCCGGCCCGCGCCTGCGCAATGGACCGGCGCGCAAGGCGCACCGACGCGGATGTTCCTGCTGCGGCACGGCGAGACGGCGATGTCGCTGGAGCGCCGGTACAGCGGGCGGGGCGACGTGCCGCTGACCGACCACGGCCGGGCGCAGGCGCAAGCCGCGGCCAAGCGATTCGCCGCCATGAACCCCGCCAGGTGGCGCACCGGCGAGGACGCCCCCGACGGTCCGGTGCCGGTGATCAGCTCGCCGCTGTCCCGGGCGGTGGCCACCGCCGAACAGGTCGCGGCCGCGCTCGGCTCGACCGTGGAACAGCATCCCGGCCTGCTGGAGACCGACTTCGGGCAGTGGGAGGGCCTGACGTTCGCCGAGGCGGCCGCGCGCGACACGGAGCTGCACGCGGCCTGGCTGGGCGACACCTCCGTCGCCCCGCCCGGCGGGGAGAGCTTCGACGTCGTCCACGGGCGGGTGCGCCGGGCACGCGACGAGCTGCTCGCCCGCTACGGCGGCCGCACGATCGTGGTCGTGACGCATGTCACGCCGATCAAGTGCCTGCTGCGGATGGCGCTGAACGTGGGGCCGGAGCTGATGTTCCGGCTGCACCTGGACATCGCTTCCCTGTCGGTCGTGGAGTTCTACCCGGACGGGCACGCCTGCGTCCGGTTGGTCAACGACACCGCCCATCTGGAGTAGCCCGGCTCGGCCTGTTCGGTGCAGCGGCCGGTGCGCCCCGCGGCGGGTGGCCGGACGCTCGGTCGGTCCGCGACACGGACCGGAATGAACCATCCGGACGCCCGGCTCGTACTCTGAGGTAGCGGACGAGTTGGCAGGGCGGCCGCGGCCGGGAGCGCTCCTCCCGGTCGAGGAAAGTCCGGACTCCGCAGGGCAGGGTGGTTGCTAACGGCAACCCGGGGTGACCCGCGGGACAGTGCCACAGAAAACAGACCGCCTGGGCCCGGTGCTCAGGTAAGGGTGAAACGGTGGTGTAAGAGACCACCAGCGTCCCGGGTGACCGGGGCGGCTCGGTAAACCCCACCCGGAGCAAGGCCAAGAGGGCGCCCACCAGGGCGCCTGCGCGAGCGACAGGGCGGCCCGTCCTGCTCGCGGGTAGGCCGCTAGAGCCTGTCGGCGACGGCAGGCCCAGATGGATGGCCGCCACCCGAAGTACACCTTCGGGTACAGAATCCGGCTTACATGCCAACTCGTCCGCCCGCTACTCTCCGTATCGGATTCGGTACTGGCGAGGTGGTGAGACAGGTGGGCGACGGCATGTCGCGGCGGGCACCGCGCGGCCCGCTCGCGGGAGGAGGTGCTGCTCCGATCCAGTGGTTTCCGGGCTCCGATGCTGATGGTGGCGGTGTGGTCCGCACTATTGAATGCGGCCTGAGGGTCGTCACAATGCAGTGATGACGAGCAGCTCGAGCGGGCCGACGACTTAACAGAACGGGATCGGAAGGCTACCTTAGGTGACGGAACTGGCGACCCTGACGACCTGGACCGGCAGCGGGGCACGTGCGATGCTCCGCTTGGACACACTCCTCGCACTACGGAGTTCACGATGAGCACCATGACCACCCTGGCCGACGTGGTAGCGCAGGGCAAGGAGATCAGCACCGGCGGGCTGCAGCTGTGGCTGCAGGAGAACGTCGTTCCGTTGCTGCTGCTCGCCGTGGCCGTACTGCTGCTGTGGATCGGCGGAGGGAAGGGCGACAACGCCGGTGTGATGCGCCGGGTGGGCGGCGTGGTGGTCGCGCTGGCCATCATCGGGTTCGCGGTGTCCGGCGCCGGGGTGGACATCGGAGAGTGGCTCTCCGGTCTGTTCACGGGCTAAAGCAGGGATCTGAGTGCGCATACGAACCGACGACGAGGTGTACCGAGTCGACGCGGTGTGGCTCGGGCCGCCCAAGGCTACCTTCCCCTGGCGTGCGCGCTACGTCGCCTGGGGCGTGGGGGCCGTGGTGTTCCTCCTGGTGCTCACGGCCGAACGGCAGCTGGGCATCAAGTTCGGGTTCTTCTCCACGGCGTGGGCAGTCGTCATCACGATCGCGATCACCCGGCTGATCACCTCGCGCATCGGGCACGAGCGCCCGTTGGGATCCGTGCTGGTGATGGCGTTCCGCGAGCTGAACACACCACGGGAGCGGGTGTCCGGGGAAGGCGGCGCGGTCAGCGCGAGCAAGGTGCGGGTGCGTGCCGAGCGCCCGCGCCCGCGGCCCAAGACCGCCCGGCGTCCCGCGGCCCCGGTCTCGCACCGCGGGCCGGTACCCGCGACCCAGTACCACTACCACCGTCAGCAGTCGCACTATCCGCAGTGGGGTCAGCAGCAGATGTGGGCAGGGAGGTAGCGCGTGTTCGGCCGCGGCAAGAGGCAAGGGGGTGACCCCGGGCAGCCGGCGCCACGGCAGCGCTCGGGCGGCAAGTCCGGGCGCAGACATACCGCGCGGCGCAAGAGCAGCCGGCTTCCGGGTGAGGCGCAGATTCCCGCCTACACCCCGTCGATCGCAGCCCGCAGTATCGACGGGCATCTGGTGCGCACGTCGACAGAGATCTATGCCTGGTACCGGCTCGCCCCGCAGCGGTGGTCCTTCCGGTCGGACGCGCAGCGCCGGGACCTGATCGCGGCCATCGCCGGCCAGTACGCCGAACTGCAGGGACGCTGGCTGCACCTGCGCGTCACCACGCGCCCGTACCCGATCCGCATGTGGGCCGAGGCGCACGTGCACAACGCGATCAACCGGCTGCCGGACGTGCCGGGCGCGCTGTCGTTCGACGACTACCTGATCGGCGAGCAGCAGCAGGTGCTCGGTCGCTCGATGGCCGAGAAGGAGGTCTACCTCGGCGTCCAGGTGCAGACCCGCAGCACCGTGGACCGGGTGGTGGAGCGCACCGCGCCGCTGCTGCGCAAGATCCTGCCGGAGGCGGTCGACGCCGAGCTGATCGCGCTCGATTCCGAGATCGAGCACCTGGACCAGATCATCGGCGGCCCAGGGCTGGAAGGTCGGCCGGCCACCGCGGCGGAGATGTCCTGGCTGATGCACCGGTCGTGTGCGCTGGGCTTGCCCGCGCCGCGCAGCATGCCCGCCGTCCCGGGCACCTCGTGGGAGCCGGAGGACCTCGCCTCGTTCACCGATGCGGCGGACTTCTACGCCGAGCCGTATGCGCCGACGCTGACGGTGCGCGGCCGCACCGGGTCCAACGCCGGGGTGAGCAGCCATGTCGTGGTGCTGACCGTCGGGCAGATGCACGGCCTGCAGATCCCGGAGGTGGACGACCCCTGGGTGCAGCACGCCGACCGGCTTCCGGTCCCGGTCGAGTGGTCCGCCCGGATCTACGTGCGCAGGCCGGAGGAGGTCGCAGGCGAGCTCGGCAGGCAGATGAACAAGGTGCGCTCCCAGGTCAAGCACTACACCGAGGAGCACGAGCTGGAGCCGCCGCAGTCGCTGGCCCGCCAGGCGTCCCGGGTGCTGGAGATCGACGACGAGATGACCTCCGGCTTCACCGCGCTGGCCACCAGGGTGTACTCGTGGTGGCGGCTGGCGGTCTCCGGGCAGACCGAGCGGGAGGCGCTGCGGTACGCGCAGCAGCTGCTCGAGCTGTACAAGCCGAAGATCGCGATCGAGCACCCCGAGGCGCAGTACGCGCTGGCCAGGGAGTTCATCCCCGGCGAGCCGATCGCGTCCAGTGCGTACAAGCGGCGCGGCTCGGTGGTGTGGGCCGCCGCCGCGGTGCCCACGGCGACCGCCGAGGTCGGTGACCGGCGCGGCATCCTGCTCGGCGAGACGTGCACGGCCACTCGCCGCCCGGTGGCGTGGGACCCGTGGATGGCCCAGGAGGTCAGGGACGGGTCCGGGTTGACCGCGATGGTGGCCGGCCTGGGTGGCGGGAAGTCGTTCCTCGGCGGCGGCATCGTGTACAAGACGCTGCGGTCCGGGGCGCACTGGACGATCCTGGACCCGTCCGGTCCGTTGTCGGCGCTGTGCGACCTGCCGGAGCTGCGGCCGTTCGCCCGGCCCATCAACCTGCTCAACGCCCAGCCGGGCATCCTCAACCCGTACCGGGTGGTGGCCGAGCCGCAGCTGGAACACTTCATGGACGAGGAGGATCCGGAGCGCGCCTGGCGCCGTGAGTGCGCGCTGGCGGGCGCCACCCGCAGGCGCCTGGTGCTGGACGTGCTGACCGGTGTGCTGCCGTACGAAGTGGCCAGGTTGCCGCAAACGCGCATCGTGCTGCTGCGGGCGGTCCGCGCGGTTGGCGGCCGGTACGACGCCAACCCCGGTCAGGTCATCGACGCGCTGCGCCGGGACGCCAGCGAGCACCACGACCACGCGGTGGTGGTCGCCGACTTCCTCGACGAGCTGCGTGAGCGCATGACGTTGCTGATCCCGGAGTCGGACGACGACGACCCGTACTCCGGTGCGCGGGACGACCGGCTGACGGTGCTGACCATGGCCGGGCTGACGCTGCCGAAGGACGGCGTCGGCCGGGAGCACTGGACCGACGCCGAAGCCCTCGGTGTGGAGATGCTCAATCTGGCGGCCTGGCTCACCCAGCGGTCGGTGTACGAGCGGCCGAAGGAGGAGCGCAAGGGCGTCTGGATCGACGAGGCGTTCTTCCTGTCCGAGGTGCCGACCGGACGGGTCCTGATGAACCGTTTCGCCCGTGACTCCCGTAAGTGGAATGTGCGAGTGCTGCTCAGCTCACAGGTGCCAGCGGACTTCCTGCGCATCCAGGGCTTCGTCTCGCTCCTCGACTCGGTGTTCGTCGGCAGGCTGGACGACGAGGAAGTCCAGGCGGACGCGTTGCGCCTGCTCAAGGTGCCGGTGGGCGTCGGGTACGAGCAAGTGATCGCGGCACTCGGCCGCAGGCCGGGCGCTGCCCGGTCCACCGAACGCGACCGGGAGCCGCGGCAGTTCATCTTCAACGACGGCGCGGGTGGCATCGAGCGCATCCGGGTCGACTTCTCCGGTCCGCATCTTGATCACCTGCGCGCGGCGCTCGACACCACCCCGGGTGCCATGCCCAGGGCGGCTGCGCCCGTGCGCGAGGACCAGCCGCCCGCCGAGCAGGGCACGCAGGCGGCGGCGCAGCAGCCTGCGCCGCCGGTGGCGGACGAGGACTTCGAGCGCGCGGCGGAGCGCGAGCTGGGTCTGTCCGAGGACGCCATCCAGGTCGAGGCCGTGGCGGAGAACGGTGCGGTCCGCGCAGGCCAAGGCGAAGCACGTCCGGAGCAGGCTCACGCGAAGGTCGGCCGGACCGAGTCCGGCGGGCCCGGCAGGGATGCCGCATGACCGGGCTGCTGGTCACGGTGGCGCTGGTCGCCGCCGTTGCCGCAGTCCGGGCGGCGCGCCGCGCCGCCAGGACCGGCACACCCCGCTCGCGTGCGCTGGTGGTGGTGATCGCCATCCTGGCGTTCAACGTCGTGCTGGGCGCGACGCCGGCGATGGCGCAGCAGTGTGGTGAGCCGCCCAACCCGGAGCGTCCCGGCACCGGCATGGTCGGCGCCTTGGACTCGGCCGAAGCGCGAGGGGAGAAGGGCAGCGCCTACCGCGATTACGGCTACGCCGGCATGGTGTGGCACGTCTACCAGACCGATTGCGGGCCGCTGTCCGGCGTCACCGACGCCAACACCACGCTGGACACCTGGGCGGGCAATCAGCTGTTCAACGTCGCCAAGGTCATCGTCGGCGCGACGAACGGCCTGCACTACACGGTGATGGAAGGTGGCCTGTTCGATCCCATCTACAAGGCGATCGAAAAGGGCACCGAGGCGGTCTACAACAACATCTACGTCCAGTTCTTCGGGCTGGCCGCGCTGCTGCTGGCGATCTGGCTGTTCCGGCACATCTGGAACGGCGATCTGGCCACGGTGAGCAAGAAGGCGCTGTTCGCCATCGGGGCAGTGTGGCTGGCGTCGTCGTCGTTCGCACTGTTGTCGTACATCGACGACGTGGACCGGGCCATCGTGCGCACCACCACCGGCATCCAGGCCGGCTTCGTCGACGAGTCCGAGGAGCGTGTGGTGCGGCACGTGCTGCCGACCAACCTGCACCGGGAGATCGTCTACAAGAACTGGCTGCGTGGCGAGTTCGGCAAGGTGGATTCCCGGGAAGCGCGCAAGCACGGCAGGGCCCTGCTGGACGCCCAGGCGTTCACCTGGCGTGAGATGGCGCGTGGCGACGACGGCGACGAGGCGGTCATCCGGCAGAAGAACGCCGAGTTCAAGCGGGTGGCCAACGACCTGGGACCGGCGGCGGGCTACTTCACCGGCGAGGACGGCTCGCGAACCGGGGCGGGCTTCATCGCGCTGCTGCAGAGCATGGCGTACTCGCTGTTCCAGCTGCTGGCGAAGGCCGCGGTGCTGCTGGCGCAGGTGCTGATCCGGTTGCTCACGCTGACCGCGCCGCTGCTCGGCCTGATCGCCATCCTGCACCACGACACGTTGCGCAAAGTCGGCAAGGTGGTCGGCACGGTCGCGTTCAACCTCGTCGTGCTGTCCGTGCTGGCCGGTATCCACGCGCTGCTGCTCAACGCCATCTTCGCGGCCTCGGGAACGCTGTCGATGCTGACCCAGGTGGCCATCGCGGGCATCGTCACCATCCTGATGTTCGTCGTCGGCCGCCCGGTGCGCCGCCTGTGGCAGATGGTGGACGTCACCACGCGGGCCGTGGGCTCCGCGCTGCCCGCATCGCCCGGCCTCCTGTCGCGGTTCCGTCGCAAGCCGGACGGGCCGTCGCCACAGGACGAGTTCTGGCAGAACGTGCGTGCGATGGACGACACCTCGGTCGAGGCGCCGGGAGCGCTGGGCACCGCGACCGCGTCCGGGCGCCGACTGCGGCCGGAAGGCGGTGGCCAGATGATCACCGCGACGGCGCAGCGCCTGGACGGCCGGAAGGCCCTGCCCGCTGCGGGAACCCCGGACGCCGCCAGGATGGCCTTCACCGGGCCGCCCACCGGGGGCAGCGCCCAGCAGGTCCGCGCCGCCTTGCCGCAGGCGCCGCGGCGGCCGGACGTGACCACGGCGTGGGAGCCCCGGATCCCGAGCCAGCCGGTCAGCCGGGGCTATCTCGACGCGGAGCAAGTGGTCGTGCCTTCGCGGATCCTCGGGGCGTCCTCGGCGAACGGCTACCAGCCGGAGGCGCAGGCCCCCCAGGTGGAGCCGCCGCGCAGGCAGGCGCAGCCGTACGTGAGCGCCGCCGCGGCGATGAGCCCGCCGGATCGGCCGGAACCGCGCCGGGTGGATCCCGAACTGGTCAACGGCAAACCCGTCTACGTGCTGTACCGGCCTTCCCGCGGCCTGGAGGTCCGGCAGGCCGTTCGTGACACGGATGCGGTGGTGAGGTGAGGAGATGCCGATCCGCACCAACAGGGGCCGGGCCGCGGTCTACCGGCGCATCTGGGGCGCACCGCTGCGGTCGCCGAAGCACCTGATCGCCACGGTGGTCGTGCTGGTGGCGTTGATCGCGTCGGCAGGCTTTCTGCTGCCCAAGGTGCTGCCGGGCAAGGCCGGCCAGCAGGAGCCCAGGAACACCGCGGGAACGGTCGAACAGACCACCACGACCACGACCCCCAAGGTGACCGAGACCAGGCTCACGGCGTCGCCGTTGACCCCGAAGTCGGCGCCGCCCGCCTCGGAGGCGTTGCTGGCGGCCCGCAAGTGGGCAGAGGCATGGGTCGAACACCCCCGCGGTACCACCAAGGCGAAGTGGCTGGCGCGGCTGCGACCGCTCACCACCGAGGAGTACCTGCCGCAACTGCGCACCGTCGACCTGCGCAACATCCCCGCGACCAAGGTCACCGGCACGGTGCGCCCGGTGCACAGCACCCGCAGCTCGGTTCAGGTTCGCGTGCCCACCGACGGCCCGACGCTGCTGATCACGGTGATCAAGAGGCCGGACGGCTGGCGCGTCAACGAGTACACCGAGGGGGAATGAGACGTGCGCGCCGGCGTCCTGATGGGTGGCTGCCTCGCCGTCTTGTTCGCACTGATCACCAGCGTGGTGATGGTCGTCGACGTGGTGTCGCAGAGCGAGCGGGCCGCCGCCCAGGGCATTGCTCCGGCCAGCTGCGACGCGATGATCGGCCCGACCAATCCCGGCGACCGGCAGGCCGGGGCGGCGGCCGCGAGCAAGCTGGACGACGAGCAGCTGCGCACGGTGCAGCAGATCATCGCCATCGGCAAGGAGCGCGATCTCAGCCCGCGCGCATGGCAGATCGCCATCCAGGCCGGGATGACCGAGTCGGGCCTGCGCAACCTGAACTACGGCGACCGGGACTCGCTCGGCATCTTCCAGATGCGGCCGTCGATGGGCTGGGGCACGCCCGCGCAGGTCACCGACCCCGAGTACGCGATCAACAAGTTCTACAACGTGCTCCAGGGCGTGCCGAACTGGGAGAGCATGCGCCCCGGCGACGCCGCCCAGGCGGTCGAACGGTCGGCCTTCCCGGATCGCTACCACCGGTGGGAGGCGATGGCCGTCTACCTGGTGGAAAACCTCGGCAAGGTCTCTGACGCCAGCGGGTGCGGCCGCGGCACCGGCAACCTGCTGCCGCCCAACCCGAGGGCGGCCAAGGCGATCGAGTTCGCGCTCTCCCAGCGCGGCAAGCCGTACGTGTGGGGTGCCACCGGACCGAACGCCTACGACTGCTCCGGGCTGATGCTGCGCGCCTACGAGGCGGCCGGCATCACCCTGCCGCGTGTGTCCCGTGATCAGTACAAGGCGGGCGCGATGCTCCCGATCGAGCGAGCCAAACCGGGCGACCTGGTGTTCTGGGCCTACGACAAGTCGAACCCCGCCACCATTCACCACGTGGCGATGTACCTGGGCAACGGGCGGATCGTCGAGGCACAGCAGAGCGGTGTCCCGGTGCACACCAGGAAAATCGACTTCAACGAGCCCGAGTTGCTGCCTGTCGCGGTGCGGCCCGGGGTATAACGACAGCAAGAGCAAAGCGCACCGACACGACGACGAGGCGGCTGACCATGGCGAAACTCTTCGGCAAGCGCGGCAAGGCCCGCCGCGGCAAGCCACAGTCGCAGCCGTTCGATCCGCGCAGCTCGTACGCCATTGCCCCGCTGCCGCGGCCGTCCGGCCCGCCCGCGTCGAGCACCCCGCTGGCCGATCAGCTCAGCTTGGGCGGGCCCGGCGTGACCGAGGACTACATCGTCCTTCCGCGTGCCCTGGCCGAGCAGATGCCGCTGCCCTGGCAGCACCAGGCCGCCGCCGTGCTGGCGCAGTTCCAGCACATGCACCAGCACCTCGACTGGCCCCGCTACCGGGTGTTGCCGTCCCGGGAGGAGCTGCTGGTCAACCTGGACGAGGAACAGCTCGCCGAGGCCGGATACCTGGTGGAGATGGACAGCAACGGCGACCTGGTCTACCGGGAGCGCAACGGTCGCAAGGTGGAGAACCCGGAACAGACCTGGGTGCTGGTCACCTGTCTGGACCCGATCCAGTCGCGCCGCGCGCACCCGGCCGCCGAGGCCGGGCCTGCCGCGATGAACGTCGGCCCCGAGCCGGTGTGGGAGCCGGTCCCGAACAAGGCCCACCACGAACCACCGCTGTCGTTCGCGCCCGCCGGTCAGGACCAGCCGAAGCGGGGCCCCGCCCAGCACGATCAGGCGGCCCCGTCGCGCGGCAATCCGCCGTCGGGGGCATCGGCGCGGTCCGGACGGCCTGCGGAGGACAGCGCCGCGTCCACCGGGCCGAACGGGGTGCCCGGCGGTCCGGGGACGCCACCCGGCGGCGTCCCGGCGGCCCCACCGGGTGTCGCAGCCCCTAACACCCCACCGGGCGGATTCGCTCCGCACACCCCGCCGGGTGGCTTTGCGCCGAACACTCCGCCCGGCGGCGTGAACGGGCTGGTGGTGCCCGCACCCCAGACTCCACCCGGAGGCATACCGTTCGAGTTCGGACCGACCGGTGAGCCGACCGAGCGGCCGTACCGGCCGGACCGGTGATCGTCGCCGCGAGGACCAGCGTCATGCCGCGACGATGGCTAAGGTGGTCGGCAAAGGGCCCGGACGAGGAGCGCGCCATGACCAACGACGACCCTGATCCCGACCGCGGCTGGTACTACAACACCCGCACCGGTCAGGTCGAGCACCTCAAGCGGTCCCGGTCGATCGACCTGCTCGGGCCGTACCCGGACGAGGAGACGGCGCGCCGGGCGCTGGAGATCGCCCGCAGGCGCACCGAGGAAGCCGACCGGGCCGATCGGGAGTGGGACGGCGACTAGTGGCTGGTACGGACTTCTCGGTCATCCGCGAGGAGTTCGACCTGCCCGCACGGTTCTCCGCCGCGGCGCTGACCGAGGCCGAGGAGGCCGCCCGAGCCGCCCACCGGCCCGGGCCGGAGCCGCTCGCCGACGCCACGGATCTGCCGCTGGTGACCATCGACCCGCCCGGCGCCAAGGACCTCGATCAAGCGCTCGCCGTGCAGCGGCGGCGGAGCGGATTCCGCGTGCACTACGCGATCGCCGACCTGGCGGCGTTCGTCCGGCCGGAAGGCGCGCTCGACCAGGAGGCAGGCACCCGCGGGCAGACGGTCTACCTGCCGGACGGTTCGGTGCCCCTGCACCCGCCATCGTTGTCCGAGTCGGCGGCCAGCCTGTTGCCCGGCGAAGTCCGGCGGGCCGTGCTGTGGACGATCGACACCGACGCCCACGGTCAGCCGGTCGACGTCGACGTACGCCGCGCTCTGGTCCGGTCCACCGCGCAGTACGACTACGAAACGGTGGAACGCGCCTTCGCCACCGACTCGGCTCCTGAACCTGTGCGCGCGCTCGCCGAGCTCGGGCCGCTGCGCCGCGAACTGGCCGTGCAGCGCGGAGCGATCGAGCTGCAGCTGCCGGAGCAAGAGGTCGTCCCGGACGGCAACGGCAGCTGGTCGATCACGCTGCGCCCACGCGGGGACGTCGACGCGTGGAACGCGGAGATCTCGCTGATGACCGGCATGTGCGCGGCGCAGATCATGCTCGAGGCCGGGGTCGGCATTTTGCGCACTCTGCCGGACGCCGAGCCGGAGGCGGAGCGCTGGTTGCAGCGTTCCGCCCAGGCGCTGGGAATTCCGTGGCCGGACGGCGCGGACACGGCGAAGATGCTGGCCAGCCTGGACCCGGACCGGCCGGAATCGCTCGCCCTGTTCTCCGACACCACCCGGCTGCTGCGCGGTGCCGACTACACCGCGTTCGACGGCACGCCCCCTGCCGAAGACGGCCACGCCGGCATCGGCGGGCCGTACGCGCACGTCACAGCCCCGATCCGGCGCCTGGTCGACCGATACGGCACGGAGATCTGCCTGGCGGTGAACGCCGGGCGGGAGGTGCCGGAGTGGGTCAAGGCCGCGCTGCCCAGGCTGCCCGAGGTGATGTCGGCCTCGGACACGCTGGCCGGGCGGGTGGAACGAGCCTGCATCGACCTGGCCGAGGTCTGGCTGCTCGCGCCGCGCGTGGGGGAGACGTTCGAGGCGGTGGTGCTGCGGGTCGACGGCAACCACGGGTCGGACGACGACAAGGCCCGGGGTGCGGAACTGGGCGGCGACCACGAGCCGCGCAAAGGCAAGGCGGAGATCCTGCTGGACGATCCGCCGGTGCTGGCGAAGTGCCCGGCGACCGGGATGACGGAAGGGCAGCGCGTGGCTGTCCGGTTGGTCGATGTCGACGTCGACCGGCGCACGGTGAGTTTCGAAAGGGCTTGACGCCGATGATCGACGATCTGGGTGAGGAAGTCCGGTTGCGCAAGACGCCGGAGCGGGTGGTCTCCCTGGTGCCGTGCCTGACCGAGGCGCTGGAAGCCAGCAGGCCGGGACTGCTGGTCGGGGTGACGGACTACTGCACGCACCCCGCCGATCTGCCGGTGGAGCGGGTGGGCGGCTCGAAGTACCCCGACGTCGAGCGCGTCCGCGCGATCCGGCCCGACCTGGTGCTGGCCAACTCGGAGGAGAACCGGCCGGAGGACGTCGGCCGCTTGCGGGCGGACGGCATCCCGGTGTGGGTGATGGAGGCACCGGCGACGGTGCCCGCGGCACTCGGATCGCTGCGCAGGTTGCTCACCCAGGCGTTCGGGCTGGCCGAGCCCGACTGGCTGGTACAGGCCGAGGAGCTGTGGGCCGAGGTGCCGCCGGTGGAGCGGACGGTGATCGTGCCGGTGTGGCGGAAACCGTGGGTGGTGCTCGGCCGGGACACCTTCGGCGGTGACGTGCTGCGCAGGCTCGGCTTCGCACACGCCTACGCGGACCACCGCGAGCGTTACCCCCGACCGAAGCTGGAGGAGCTGCGCGGGCGGTTCCAGGCGGGCGAGGCGAGCCTGCTGGTGCTGCCGGACGAACCGTGGAAGTTCACCCACGAGGACGGACCCGATGCCTTCCCCGGTGTGCCGTACGCGCTGGTCAGTGGCCGTCACCTCACCTGGTACGGGCCGTCGCTGCTGGAAGCGCACGACGCGCTGAACCGCGCGCTGCGCGGGTGATCGATTCCGGATGTGACTCTGGTCCCATGGTGGGTGCGCGGGGGCCGCAGCGGTGCCAGGCTGAACGGGCAACAACCCCGCGACGACGCGGCGGACGCCGGCCGACCACTCCGGTGGCGGCCAGGCGGTGAAGCGGCGTCGGCGCATTTCGGTCACGACCCGGGGACCCGACAAGGGCCTCGAGGAAGGACGGATGTCATGCCCGCGAACACCTCGACAACTGCCGCGGTGCCGAACCGGGCCGAGGAGCCCGCGCCGTACGGCACCGGATCTTCGTCCACCGGCACCAGCACGCTGCCGAAACGGATCCGCATCCACCACCTGCGCGAGTTCAAGGAGCGCGGTGAACCGTGGCCGATGCTGACCGCGTACGACATGTACACCGCCCAGATCTTCGACGAGGCCGGCATTCCGGTACTCCTGGTCGGCGACTCGGCAGCCAACAACGTCTACGGGCACGCCACTTCGCTCCCGGTCACGGTGGACGAGCTGATCCCGCTGGTACGCGCGGTCAGCGGAGCCGTCAAGCGCGCGCTGGTGGTGGCCGACTTCCCGTTCGGCTCCTACGAGCAGAGCCCGCAGCAGGCCGTGGCCACCGGCGTGCGCTTCATGAAGGAAGGCCTGGCGCACGCGGTGAAGCTGGAGGGTGGCCGGGCGATCGCCCCACAGGTGAAGGCGCTGGTCACGGCAGGCATCCCGGTCATGGCGCACATCGGTTTCACGCCGCAGTCGGAACACGCGCTGGGCGGTTACCGGGTGCAGGGCCGGGACAAGGCCGGTGAGGAGCTGCTCGCCGACGCCAAGGCGCTGGAGGAAGCAGGCGCGTTCGCCGTGGTGATGGAGATGGTCACCGCCGAGGTGGCCAAGAAGATCACCCACGAGCTGACGATCCCCACCATCGGCATCGGCGCGGGTGCGCACTGCGACGCGCAGGTGCTGGTGTGGCAGGACATGGCCGGTCTCCGGCGCGGCAGGGTGCCACGGTTCGTCAAGAGGTACGCCGACGTGGCGGGCGTGCTGACCGAAGCGGCGAAGGCATTCGCCGAGGACGTGCGGAGCGGGAACTTCCCCGGTCCCGAGCACGAGTTCCACTGACAGACCCGCCGCCCGGGCCGCTGCGGCTGGTGGCGCGGCCCGGGCGCGTGCTCCAATCGCCCGGCGGCTGCTGGTGCCGGCTCCGGCGTGAATCCGCCGCGGCGGGAACTCGCGCCGGTGACGCGGTGCCCGCTGTGGCGTGCATCCGGGCTCGTGATGCTCGCCGCCGGTCCGAGCCCGGCTAGTGGTGCTCGCGCCAGCGGTTGGTGATCGGCAGCCTGCGGTCCCGGCCGAACGCCTTGAAGGTGATCTTGGTGCCGGGCGGGTACTGGCGGCGCTTGTACTCGGCGATGTCGACCATGCGCACCACGCGGTCGATGACGGCGGGGTCGAACCCCGCCGCGACCAAGTCGGCGTAGCCGCGGTCGCCTTCCACGTAGTCGTCCAGGATGTCGTCCAGCAGCGGGTAGTCGGGGAGCGAATCGGTGTCCAGCTGACCGGGCCGCAACTCGGCCGACGGCGGTTTGGTGATGGAGTTCTCCGGGATCGGCGGTGTCTCGCCGCGCCGTTCCGCTTCGGCGTTGCGCCAGCGGGCCAGCTGCCAGACGTGCGTCTTGAAAACGTCCTTGATCGGCGCGAAAGCGCCGACCGCGTCGCCGTACATGGTCGAGTAGCCGACGGCGATCTCCGTCTTGTTGCCGGTGGCCAGCACGAGGTGGCCTTCGGCGTTCGACAGCGCCATCAACAGCACGCCGCGGACCCGGGCCTGCACGTTCTCCTCGGCCAGCCCGTGCAGGCCGAGGGTCTCCACGTAGGTGGCCACCATGTCGTTGATCGGCTGGACCCGGAACCCGCAGCCCAGCCGCTTGGCCAGCTCCTCGGCGTCGGCCAGGGAGTGCGCCGACGAGTACTTCGACGGCATGGCCACACCGTGCACGTTGTCCGGCCCCAGCGCGTCGACGGCCAGTGCGGCGCACACGGCGGAGTCGATGCCGCCGGAGAATCCGAAGATGACCGAGGAGAAGCCGTTCTTGCGCACGTAGTCGCGCAGGCCGAGGACCAGCGCCGACCACACCTCGGCCTCGTCCGACAGCGGCGGTGCCTGCGGATTGGCCAGCTTCCGGTACGGCGGGAGCGGATCGGGCACCAGCACCTTGCGTTCCACCCGCAGCCCGGCGAACGTTCCGCTGCGGTGCCCGGATCCGGTGGGGAGGTCGAGGTCGGCCACCACGACCTTGCTGACGAACTGCTCGGCACTGGCCACCACGTCGCCGGACGGGTCCACGACGAACGAGCCGCCGTCGAACACCAGATCGTCCTGACCGCCCACCTGGTTGCAGTAGACCAGGGGCGCGCCCGCCTCCGCCGCCCGCCGCGCGGCCAGCTCCAGCCGCACGTCGTCCTTCTTCCGCTCGTAGGGCGAGGCGTTGGGCGCGACGACCAGGTCCACCCCGGCAGCGCCGAGCGCGGCGATCGGGCCGCCGTCCTGCCACAGGTCTTCGCAGATCACCATGCCGATGTCGACACCGTGGAACCGCAGGACGGTCAGCTCGTCGCCCGGCTTGAACCAGCGGTGTTCGTCGAAGACACCGTAGTTCGGCAGGTGGTGCTTGAACTGCCTGGCGACCACCTCACCACGCCACAGCGCCGCTACCGCGTTGCGTGGCCCGCCCTCGTCGTCCAGATATCCGACGACGGTGAGGACGTCGCCGCAGCCCTCCGCGGCGAGCCGAGCAGCCAGGTCGGGCAGCGCGTCGCGGGAAGCTGAGGTGAACGTCTGCCGGAGTGCGAGATCTTCCACCGGGTAGCCGGTCAGCACCATCTCCGAGCAGACGACGACATGCGCGCCCGCGGCCGCCGCTTCCCGGGTGGCGTCGACGATCAGATCGGCGTTGCCGGCCAGGTCGCCGACGGTGGGATTGAGCTGAGCAAGAGCGATCCGCAGTGCAGGCACGTCGCCATTCTTTCGCACCTGGGGTGCGACGTGCAGATACCTGTTTCGTGCTGTGCCTCACCAGCGGGTGCACCGGACGGCGTGGTGTCGCACGCCGGCTCGGCTCACCAACGCTTCTTGCGAAGCAGTCCGCGCACCTTCTTCAACGCCTGCTCGGCGTCGGAGTCGAACGGGTTGTCGTGCACCAGGTACGTCCACGTCGACGTCGGGCGGCGGACGCCGACGGCGGCGACGTCCAGCTCGCCGTCCACCACCTCGGCGTCCCGGAACGTCTCCGCCAGGCGTTCCTTCGCGGTCGGGATGATCTTGTGGTACTCGGGGATGGCGGCCCGGTGGAACTCGTCGATCGGCGTCTCCTTGCCCAGCGCGCGCAGGTGGATCGACTCACGCACGTCGGCCAGGAACGCCAGGTGGTCCGACCACAGCTGGTCGAGGTGGAACAGCAGCACCTCGCGCGCCATGCGCCGGGCCTTGTCCTCGCCCAGCTTCTCGACGACGTCGTCGTAGTGCTTGCTTGCCTCGGACTCCTCCGACTGCAGGTACTCCGCGGCGACGTCGGTGGTGAGCACCTTCTCGCGGAACTCCAGCAGGTCGCTGCGTTGCCGTTCGATGAGCCGGGTGTAGCGCCAGGTGTTGCGGTGGATCTCCAGGTTGGCGCCCTCCATCACCCGCTGCGCGTGATCGATGTGGCGCTTGGCTGCCGGGTGGCTGATCTCGCCGTCGTCGTCCGGCACCAGGCCGTCCGGCACGTCCGGGGCGCCGGAGACGACCAGGTCGTCGTTGAGGCTGGCGAAGAAGATCGAACCGCCCGGGTCGCCCTGCCGCCCGGCCCGCCCGCGCAGCTGGTCGTCCAGCCGGGAGGACGGATACCGCGCGGTACCGATGACGTACAGCCCGCCGAGCTCGACCACTTCCGCGCGCTCCTCCGGCGTGCCGTTGCTGCCGCCCAGCTTGATGTCGGTGCCCCGGCCGGCCATCTGGGTCGAGACGGTGATCGCGCCCTTCTTGCCTGCCTCGGCGATGATCTCGGCTTCCTCGGCGTCGTTGCGCGCGTTGAGCACGGTGCACTCCAGCCCCGCCTTGCGCAGCTTCTCCGCCAGCTCCTCGGACTCGGCCACGTCCTGCGTACCGACCAGGATGGGCCTGCCCTCGGCGTGCACCCGCTTGATCTCGGCGACGATCGCGCGCAGCTTGCTCGACGGGGAATCGAAGATCCGGTCGTCCTCGTCGACCCGGACGACCGGGGCGTTCGGCGGGATGACCGCGACCTCCAGCCGGTAGAACTCGCGCAACGTCTCGGCGACCGCCACCGCGGTCCCCGTCATGCCGGCCACCGTGGGATAGCTGCCGACCAGCGCCTGCACGGTGATGGAATCCAGCACCTCCCCGCGGTCGGACGGCGGCAGCTGCTCCTTCACCTCGACCGCGGCCTGCAATCCGTCCGGCCAGCGCTGCAGCTCGGCGACCCGCCCGCGGGACGCGTTGATCAGCTGCACCTTGCCGTCCCGGACGATGTAGTCGACGTCCCTGGTCAGCAGCGCGTGCGCGTGCAGCGCCACGTTCACCGCGGCCAGCCGCTCGGAACCTTCCTCGTCGTAGAGGTTGATGCCGCCGAGCGCCTTCTCCACCACGGACGCACCGGCCGGGGTGAGCCATGCGTTGCGGCCGTCCGGGTCGGTCTCGTAGTGCAGGCCGGGCCGGAGACGGCGGACGATCTTGGCCACTTCCTCGTCGGCGTCGTTGGCGTCCACCGAGCCGGCCATCACCAGCGGCACGCGTGCCTCGTCCACCAGCACCGAGTCCGCCTCGTCGACGATGGCCACGTCCGCTTTGGCCATCACCCGCTGCTCGACGTCGGTCACCAAGCGGTCGCGCAGCACGTCGAACCCGATCTCGGAGACCGCGCCGTAGGTGACGTCGCAGTGGTAGGCATTGCGCCGCTCTTCGTGAGTGCGCGACGGTTCCACCCAGCCGACCGTCACGCCGAGCAGCTCGAACACCGGCCGCATCCATTCGGCGTCACGACGGGCCAAGTAGTCGTTGACGGAAATGACGTGTACCCGCTTGCCCCGCAGCGCATAGCCGCTGGCGGCCAAGGCGCCCACCAGCGTCTTGCCCTCACCGGTGGCCATCTCCACCACGTGGCCGGTCAGCAGGCCCATGACCCCGAGCAACTGCACGTCGAAAGCGCGTTCGCCGAGCGCGCGCCTGCCCGCCTCCCTGCCGAGTGCGCAGATCTCGATCAGCTGCTCGTTGCTGAACGAATCGGAGGGCTCCCCGTCACGCAGCTTGCCCGCCCTGGCGGTCAGCTCGTCGTCGCTCAGCGCGCGCACCTCGTCCTCGCGCTGCTCGATCTGCGGCAGCAGCTTCTCGTACTTGGCCAGCGAGACGCTGGCCGGCCGCTCGATCAACCGGCGCAACACCTGCCCGATCCGCTTCGTCACCGGTGTTCGCGCGAGCGCCATCGACCTCTCCGTACTTCGTTCGCTGTCCGACGTCTCAGCGGAGACCCGCGACGGGGTTGCCGCCCTGCGAGCTCCAACGACGCATTCTTCCACCGGGTTCCCCACCGTGCGGGGTTCGCGGACCGTTTGGTGGCACGATCTACCCGTGCGACCACGAATTCGCGCGATCGTCTTGATCGCTGCGCTGGTGTCCGTGCCGAGCCTGGCGGCCTGTACCGGCGACGAGCAGGGGCAGCGGCCGACGCCGGCTCCGGTGACGCCGAAGCCGCTGGCGGACGGACCGGCCGAGCTGCGCGGCTTCTACGGGCAGCAGGTCCGGTGGGGACCGTGTGACGGTTACGCCTCGACGGACCTCGGCGAACGGGTGCTGCGCGTGGCCAACGGGCTGCAGTGCACGCGGCTGAAGGTTCCGCTGGACTACGACGAGCCCGACGGGCCCACGGTCGACGTCGCTCTGCTGCGCCAACCCGCACGGGGTCCGGGCAAGCGCATCGGTTCGTTGCTCGTCAACCCGGGCGGCCCCGGCGCCTCCGGGGTGGAGGCGGCCGCCGCGCTGACCCTGTCTCCCGCCATGAAGGAACTCGCCGCCCGGTTCGACATCGTCGGGTTCGATCCCCGCGGCGTCGGAGCCAGCCGTCCGCAGGTGAAGTGCTACACCCCCGCCGAGCGGGACGCCGACCGAGCGGACGACGTCGAGGTCGCCGGGACCAAGGCGGCGGCTGCAGCGGCCGAGCGGCAAGCACGGGCTTTCGCGCGCAAGTGCGCGCAGCGCACGAAGTACGGGAAGCAATTCCTGCAGACGCTGGGCAGCAAGGACGTCGCGCGGGACATGGACGTCATGCGCTCGGCTCTGGGCGACGCGAAGCTGACGTACCTGGGCTACTCGTACGGCACCCGGATCGGCTACACCTACGCCGAGCAGTTCCCGGACAAGGTCCGGGCGATGGTGTTGGATGGCGCGCTGGATCCCACGCAGGACGTGGTGGATTCGCTGGTCAAGCAGGGCGCCGGCTTCGGCAGAGCGTTCACCGAGTTCGCCCGGTGGTGTGTCGAGCGGCCGGACTGTGCGCTCGGGCGGTCGGCACCCCACGCGGTGCGCGCCTACCAGAAGCTGGTGCGCCCGCTGATCGATCACAAGATCGACCTGGCGGACGGCCGGAAGCTCTCCTTCGAGGACGCGACCACGGGCACCATCTACGCGCTCTACACCGAGTCGAGGTGGGAAGACCTCAACGCCGCGCTCAACGAGCTGAAGCGCAACCGGGGTGAGCAACTGATCGCGCTCGCCGACGAGTACTTGGACCGCGAGGACGACGGGACGTACGCCAACACGCAGGACGTGCTGGTGGCGGTGCGTTGTGTCGACGACCGCAGGGAGACCGACAGGGCGAAGCGGGCCGAGGCCGAACGGCGATACCTCAAGGTCGCGCCGTTCCTCGACCCGGGCCGGCCTTCCGTGACTTACCGGGACGTGTGCGCGTTCTGGCCGGTCGAACCCACGGCCAAGCCCCACCTGCCGGACGTGGAGGGCTTGCCGCCGGTCCTGGTCATCTCGACGACCGGGGATCCGGCGACGCCGTACCAGGCCGGGGTGCAACTGGCCAAGGCGCTCGGCGGCAGGCTGCTGACGTTCGAGGGCAGGCAGCACACGGTGTTCGGGCAAGGGGTGCGGTGCGTGGACGACGCCGGTGTGGCGTACCTCATCGAAGGCGAGCTCCCGCCGCAGGGCCTGCGCTGCAAGAACGGATAACGACGGGTAAACACTGGGCACGCCGGAGCACGTGTGCTGTCGCGGCGCGCGAAGCCGGGCTACGCTCGCGCCATGGATCGCCAGCAAGAGTTCGTGCTGCGTACGCTCGAAGAGCGCGACATTCGGTTCGTTCGGTTGTGGTTCACCGACGTGCTCGGTTTCCTCAAGTCCGTCGCGGTGGCCCCGGCCGAGCTGGAGGGCGCGTTCAGCGAAGGCATCGGCTTCGACGGGTCCGCCATCGAGGGTTTCGCCCGGGTGTACGAGTCGGACATGGTGGCCAAGCCGGATCCGTCCACGTTCGTGGTGCTGCCGTGGGAGACGCCGGAGGGCGGTGCGTACTCCGCGCGCATGTTCTGCGACATCGCGATGCCGGACGGGTCACCGTCGTGGGCCGATCCGCGGCACGTGCTGCGCAGGCAGCTGGCCAAGGCGAGCGAAGCGGGCTTCACCTGCTACGTCCACCCCGAGATCGAGTTCTTCCTGCTGGAGGACCTGCCGGAGGACGGCACCCCGCCCCGGCCCGCGGACAACGGCGGCTACTTCGACCAGGCGTCGCACGCCACGGCCACCCACTTCCGGCGGCACGCGATCGAGACGCTGGAGGCCATGGGCATCTCGGTGGAGTTCAGCCACCACGAGGTCGCACCCGGGCAGCAGGAGATCGACCTGCGCTACGCCGATGCGCTGACGATGGCCGACAACGTGATGACGTTCCGCTACGTCATCAAGGAGGTCGCGCTGCGCCAGGGGGTGCGGGCGACCTTCATGCCGAAGCCGTTCACCGACCAGCCGGGTTCGGGCATGCACACGCACATCAGCCTGTTCGAGGGCGACCGGAACGCGTTCTTCGACCCGGAGGACCCGGACGAGCTGTCCGACATCGGCAAGAAGTTCGTGGCCGGGTTGCTCACCCACGCCAGGGAGATCTCGGCGGTGACCAACCAGTGGGTCAACTCCTACAAGCGCTTGACCGCGGGCGGGGAAGCACCCACCACGGTGTCCTGGGGGCGGGCGAACCGCTCGGCCTTGGTGCGCGTGCCGATGTACTCGCCGGGCAAGGCGTCGTCGCGGCGCGTCGAGGTACGCACGCTGGACTCGGCTTGCAACCCGTACCTGGCGTACTCGGTGATCATCGCCGCCGGCCTGCGCGGCATCGAGAAGGGCTACGAGCTGCCGCCGCCCGCGGAGGACGACATCTGGCAGCTGACCGAGGCAGAGCGGCGGGCGGCCGGGTACGAGCAACTGCCGCAGAACCTGGGCGAGGCGCTGGCCGAGATGGATCGCTCGGAGCTGCTGCCGGAGGTCCTGGGCGAGCACGTCTACGACTTCTTCCTGCGGAACAAGCGGCAAGAGTGGGACAACTACCGCCGCGAGGTGACGCCGTACGAACTGCGGACGCTGCTGCCGATGCTGTAGCCCGGGCCGTTCGGCGGGGCGGGGGCTCCGATTGGCTCCGGTACCTGTTGCGAAGGGCGTCGAAGCGCTCGCCGGGGCAAGCCGCCGCGCCGGACGGCGAGTGTGATCAGCAGGACAGGTCCCGCCGTCGCCCGCCGATCGCGGCCCTAAGCCGGGGACCGAGCCGCGATCATGGCTCTGACCTGCGGTTTCGCCAAAAGGTACCCCCCCTTCAAACGGGGGTTGCGGGGTGTGTAATCTACTCACCAGACGCGATCAAGCGGCTCGCAAGACCGGGCAAGAGCCCGGTGGCGGGAGCCGGGCAGAGGCTGGTAAGGTTGATAGCCGGACAGCCGAAGCGCCCGGGACGAGCAGGTTGACACTGCGAAACGGACCGGGTAGAGTAGAGCGTCCGCCCCGAGGTTGTCATCACTCCCGATGTCGAATATCGGAGTAGTGGTGTGCGCCGAGGGGAAAGCCCACCGAACGACTCACGATATGTGACGAGTTCGGCGCGCACTCAGCGTGTTGTTTGAGAACTCAACAGTGTGTTTGTGAGCTTTTGAGCCAGTTGTTTGGGCCCTGTTTTTGGGTTTCTTTGGGTTTTTTGTTT